>JALVPN010000144.1:0-41373 GCA_027031765.1 Promethearchaeota archaeon
AGATGGGACCCTGCCGTTTTAAGGCCGGCGCTATGGGCCCAGCGACCACCGTCACAACGCGCATATAATCTCAAGACTTATGTACGGTCTCTGACGAGGCGCTCTACGCCTTCAACATGCCATTAGTTCTCACCATTGATGGAGGCAAGAGCAATTGATGCCTGATAGGACTATGATGCGTCAGCGACTACAACTCTATGCACTCAGTGCCATTGTTGGTGTGGCATCTGGAGTGACAGCTATAGCGTTCAGGTGTTTGATCTTTGGCATCAGCAGTCTGTTCGTCATGATACCAGCGGTCTTGGGTGCCTGGGGATGGATTGTGGCCCCTGCAGTTGGAGGCCTGTTCGTAGCGTTCATCGTGCAGAGGTACGCGCCGGAAGCAAAGGGACATGGGGTGCCCGAGATAATAGAGGCCTACTCAATCCAAGGTGGACGGATTCGGATGCGCGTACCGCTACTGAAGAGCTTGGCCTCAGCAATCTGTATCGGCTCGGGCGGCTCGTGTGGGAGAGAGGGGCCAATCGCACAGATAGGTGGTGGCGTCGGGTCATCAATTGCACAGTTCCTGAACCTGAACAAGCGGATGACAAAGACACTGGTTGTGTGTGGGGTCTCATCAGGCATCGCTGCCACATTCAACGCCCCGCTCGGGGGCACACTGTTTGGCATTGAAGTCGTTGCAGGGGGTATGGCTGGCTTCTCAATCATCCCTGTAATCTTGGCCTCAGTAATTGCCACGGCAGTGGCAGATGCCGTCCTTGGGACACAGCCCTCATTCCAGGCACCACTGTTCTCACTTGGCAACTACTTTGAGCTCTTCTTCTACTTTGTCCTCGGACTGGGGTTCGGCATAGTCAGTGTGATATGGGCAAGGGGTTTCTATAAGGTGGAGGACCTGCTTGAAAGGGTGCGAGTCTCGAAGTATGCACTCCCCGCAATTGGGGGGCTCATGGTCGGAGCGCTCGCAGTGCTCGTAATGATGCTGGAAGCAACATTTGCGTACAGCGGCGCTTTCAAGCCGGGCCAGCCCTATTTCCCAGCCATCATGGGGGTCGGCTACGCATTTGTCGACTCAACGCTGATGGGAAATGTGGTCATGGCCGCGCTGCTTACGTTCGGCGTCCTGAAGGGCGTTGCAACATCCCTTACGCTTGGCTCTGGCGGTTCAGGTGGTGTCTTTGCACCCACCCTCTTCATGGGTGCAGCACTTGGCGGGGCTTTTGGTCTCCTCATCTCCATGTTGCTCCCCGGGTTCCTCATCAATCCAATGGCATATGCGTTGGTAGGCATGGCCGCTCTCTTCGCAGGGTCGGGCCGTGCGCCGATTACGTGTATCATCATGGTAATGGAGATGACGCGCGACTACTCGATGATACTTCCACTCATGATTGCCGTGTCTACATCCTTCCTGATTGCGTCCTCCATCGAGGAGGAGAGCATCTATACACTGAAGCTCACACGACGTGGTGTCCATGTCCACAGGAGCCTGTACATAAGTGCACTGAAGGAGTTCAGGGCAGAAGAGGTGATGACACGGACGCCAACCGTTCTTCGACCTGAGATGACTAGGGACGAGGTACTGAGGATTGTCGACTCGACACAACACACCAAGTTCCCAGTCGTCGATGAAGAGGGATGTGTCGTAGGCACACTGATTACCGAGGACCTGTTCAAGGAGCCACAAGAACCGGGGCGGGAATACCGTGTCCGAGACATGATGGACACGGACTTCCTGCACCTGAACCCCGGCTGTTCAATGGACGCCGTTCTCCACGCGATGCTGGAGAGAGGAGAGGGCCATGCAGTGGTGGTCGACCCCAGCAACCCGGACAAGATGCTGGGCTTCATAACAAAAGCTGATGTCCTAAAGGCATACGAGCTCTCCATCCTCCGTCTCAGAGCAGAGGGAGAAGATGTGGAAGAAATAGGCCAGCCCAAGATTGTGGACCCGACATGACCAGTGTCCAGTGTAGTAGGGGCAGTATACACGGGATTGATATAATAAGGGACAGGTGACACGCAGATAGGCCAATCACTCGAGACGCACCCTAGAGGCAACAGTCCCTAGCAGGATGTCGCCTGCAGACACCGGGTAATGAGCAGAGCGTTCAGAAAGAGTGATTGCACAGACCAACAAGTAAGTATGAGGTACTGGTCGTACTACAGGAGTGTGACAGATGAGTTGGTAAAGACTGTAGAGGCACCGCCTGAACTCCACCCACTAATAGAGGAGATAGAAAAGAAATACGAGGAAGTATTCGCATCGCACCTTGAGTTCAGGCCGGAGGAGAGCCGTATTCGGCTCCTAGGAAAAGACGTGATGTTCATAGGACTCAGGGCAGTAGCAATCGACCTGAAGGACGAGCTCGACAGAGTCCTGGGAGAACAGGGAAGAAACCTCCTAATCTACCGCCTAGGACAGTCGTTTGGCCGCTCTGAGGCGGAACGCTTGATCCCACAGCTCGGCGTTGAGGGACTACCGGCAAGACTTGCTGCAGGGCCAATCTGGGCGGCATTCTCCGGATTTGTGAGGGTAAGACTACTCCCGGGATCAGTGCTCGAGCCGAATGAGAACTATTTTCTGTTCTACGAACATCCGAACAACTTCGAGGCACAGCTCTGGAAGGACGAGGGACGCACGAGTCAGGAGCCAGTCTGCTTCTTCAACGCGGGGTACTCGTCAGGCTGGTGCTCAGTTGCATCGGGGCTGGACCTGGATGCAGAGGAAATCCTATGTGAGGCCAAGGGCGACCCTGTCTGCAGGTTCATAATGTTCCCATCGTCCCGCCGGATGGAATACATGGAACGCGTGGACGAATACAGGAACATATAGAGTAGAGAACAGGAGTGCACGGCATACAGGGGCCTGCACTGGGGTCTCCACTGCGGCTGGCACGGACATGTGGCTGGGGCAACTGACCTGGCAAGATGTGGTCTGTATTGCATGTGACATGACAACGTCTGTATGTGTCCGCGCACCACGGACGGTGGGTTCACTCTGACAACGACAACTAGAAACAGGGGGCGAATAGATGGGAGGAAGAATGAAACCGTACGACTACAAGGTCTACGTGACCGGGCCATTCCAAGCGGGAAAGACAACTCTCATCCACACTCTCGACCCAGATGCCATATCAATAGAACGTGAGATGCGAGAAGCATATCGTGGTGAGAAGGGGACGACGACCACAGGGTTTGATCTAGGTCGGGTCGTGTGGGTGAGGAAAGAGGTGCATCATGACGGACTGGTTGTCCCAAAGAAGGAGTTTGAACGCGAAAGGGCCGAGTACGACGGCTGGACAACCAGAGAGATTGAACTCAGAGGTGTGCCAGGACAACTACACTTCAAGTTTGTCAGAGACACTATGCGGATGAACACCGATGGTGTCCTCATGATTGTGGACTCGTCAGACTACGGGATGATTGGTGATGCAAGCGCAATACTGGCAGAAACGATAGCTGCATTCGGCGACATACCTCTGGAAGTGATTGCAAACAAGCAGGACCGTAACGATGCCGCTAGTCCAGAAGAGGTCGCGACATGGCTAGGAGTAGAGAAGGCGACCGGTATGTGTGCAAAGGATCACGAGTCGGCCCGAGAGGCACTGATACGCCTGCTGAAGAAGCTGGAGGGAGCAGGGGAGGAAGGGGGGTCTGCATGAATGACCATACAGAGGGCGGTGCGTGAGCACATTGCATGAGGACACCCACGAAATCCCACCAGTCCGAACAATCGTGTCAAAGCTCAGAGAGTTCACAACAAGGGTGCCGGTGTGGGGCCTGACGGTGTTTACAATTGATGGTTATGTGATAGCCCATCATGCCACGACCAACAACATTCCCCAAGGAGTTGAGATGGCCATAAGCAGCATGTCAGCAGGGCTGATTGCGATTGCAGAAGACTTCATAAGACTTGTAGATGCGAAGAAGCGGTTCAAGGAGATAGTTGTTGACTCGGAGGACACCGATGGAGCCCCTGCATTCTCAGTCATACTGAGGCATGCAGCGGAAAACGTAATGCTCGCATGTATCTTCCCGAGGACAACGCAACTTGGACTGATCACGTTTGAGATGGACCTGCTCTGTAATGACATTGTAGAGATTGTAGGGCAGTGGGACCCCAAACTCCACATGATGAAACAGTGACGTGAGGAGGCTGAAAACCAGTGAGCATGGGTACAAGCGAGAAACTGTCGGAGGTCATTCGAAGCCTTGTGACAGACTCGTCAGACAAGTTCCATGGCTGCGTAATCACCAACGAAAGGGGACTGATTGTCGCCGCAATGGATGACAACACCGTATCCAATGAGAGTTTGGCAGCAATGATGTCATTGCTGTCAGACACGGCACAGCGGATAAACGAGAGCTTGGATCTTGGGACTCCCAAGACAATGGCAATCCTCTCTGACGAAAGACGTCTTCTGATGCACGAGTTCAGGGTACAGGGACGTCGGTTCAGGATTGGTGCCATTGTCAGTGGCAGGGTGACATCCCGAAGACTGAAACGGATACGGGGGCTGTTCAGCCGTGGCGGTATTGAGCATACATTGGAAGATGCAGCCAAACGCGTTGTCAGTGTGTTGGAAGAGAGGGCATGACCGTACCTACGAATGATGTGAAACAAGGTGAGGGAAGGTAATGCCAAGGACTGAAGAGCTGAAGCAAGTATTGAGTGAACTACTGAAGAAGTGCGACCTTGATGGTGTGGCGATTGTTACGAACCGGGGGCAACCAGTGGCCGCGATACTACCGCATGACGCACCGGAGAAGGCTGTTTCTGCAATGGCAGCATCAATCCTGTCAATAGGACAGCGGGTAGGATATGAGCTGGGTGCGGGCGAACCGAGGCATATCATTGTTGACGGCACAGAGAACACAGTAGTACTCGTCGGGTTTGACTCGATGGTACTTGTGGGACGGGCACCATCAACCGCTGAGATTGGGCTCATTCGGTTCGAGGCAGGCAAGACGGTCAGGAAACTACAGGAACTCCTCTCATGAAGCGTAGGGACAACTAGGCCGGCACCGGGCGGTACGGGACAGGTCGTGCGTGCAACCGCACTGACTTGGACAACAGGACAGACTGTATGACCTCGCCGGCGCCACGAGCAAGCACCTGTGCACCCAGCAAGTGACGGGACTCGGTGTCCACGACAAGTTTCACAAGACCACGAGTGTCGCGCGCAGCGACCGCGTGTGGCACATACGCCAGTGAGAGTATGCTCACAACAACACTGCAACCAGCACTCCTAGCTGCACGTTCCGTGAGGCCGACACCAGCGACCTGAGGGTCTGCCCGGTTGCGGCCCAGATGCCGTTGCTACTGTCACAACGCAGCCCCAAGCCAAAGAGATAAATATCTACACGGATATATCCAAACAGATACATACCGGCCATGGGTGGCGAGCAGACATGGAAGATGCTGTCGGAAAGAAGGTGAAGCGACGTTCGTTGAAGATTGAAGGGATGCACTGTGCATCCTGTGTGGCAACCATTGAAAGGGCACTCCTAGAGCAGGACGGGGTGATAAGGGCCACCGTAAGTCTGCTGGACGAGAAGGCGGTCGTAGAATATGACCCTCAGAGAGTGGACACGCCGGATCTTGAACGGGTGGTCGAGTCAACGGGGTATTCAGTCCGACGGGCAAAGATGACTCTCAGGGTCACATCAAGACCAGACGTCGATGGCTGGGAGGCAATAGTTGATACCTTGAAGGGGACTGAAGGAGTCCTAGGAGTAGAGGTGTATCCTGAAAGGGACATGTTGATAGTGGAATATGACGACGATCTCGTCACTGTCAGGACGGTGAAACGGGCGCTACGCACTGTGGGCCACACCATAGAGGAGGAGGAGAAGTCAAGGACGGACCGGGAGTCGCTGGCAAGAACACAAGAGATAAGACACTATACTAGACTGTTGGCCCTGGCACTTGCACTCTCAATACCAGTGGTCCTGGTCACGTTCGGTGTACTGACACCGCTACTGCCCGAGGGCGTCACACCAGCGATGGTCAACTTCGTACTGACGACGCCGGTTCAGTTTGTGGCAGGATACCCATTCTACAGGTCGAGCCTGAAGGCAGCACGACATGGAAAGTTGAACATGGACACCCTGATAATGCTTGGGACCAGCGCGGCCTATTCGTACTCAGTGGCTGCGACGTTCGTGTTCACTCAGTACGATGCTTTCTACGACACTGCTGCCCTCCTGATCACATTCATACTCCTCGGGAGGACTCTTGAGGCGGTGGCCAAGGGGCGCACATCACGTGCAATAAGGGAGCTCATGGATCTCCAGCCAAAGGCAGCAACGGTGTTGCGCGACGGGAGAGAGGTGCTGGTGCCGGCTGATGAACTTGAGGTGGGAGACGTGGTCCTTGTGAGACCCGGCGAGAAGATACCGGTGGACGGTGAGGTCATCGAGGGCATGTCATCTGTGGACGAGTCAATGATAACTGGAGAGTCCGTGCCCGTGAGCAAGGGGCCAGGTGACACGGTCGTCGGTGCGACCATCAACAAGAACGGCGTGTTGCGAGTCCGTGCGACAAAGGTAGGACAGGACACGGTCCTCTCACAGATAATACGGCTTGTGGAGAGTGCCCAGACCCAGAAGCCGCCAATCCAGCGGAAGGCTGACGCGATTGCAGCAGTGTTCGTACCGGTCGTGATGACACTTGCCCTCGTGACATTTGTTGTCTGGGCATTTGTGTTCACCCAGCCATGGGTACGGGCACTGAGCTTTACGATTGCAGTCCTCGTAGCTGCGTGCCCCTGTGCACTCGGTCTTGCGACACCGACCGCACTGATGGTAGGTCTGGGCCGTGGGGCAAAGTACGGGATCCTGATAAAGACCGGCTCCGCGCTCGAAACGATACCGAGGATTGATGTGATAGTATTTGACAAGACCGGGACACTCACAGTCGGTGCGCCCACGGTGACCGATGTCATCACGGATTACAACACTGACGAGGACTCTGTACTGTCAGTGGTGGCAGCAGTAGAGACCAACAGCGAGCACCCATTGGCTGAGGCAATTGTGAACTATGCAAGAGAGAGAGGTATTGATATCCCGCAGGTCGATGCGTTCGAGGCCGTCCCCGGGCGCGGCGTGCGGGCGCGGGTCGACAACGAAGTTGTACTCGTCGGGAACGAGGACCTCCTTGCCGACGCGGGAGTGGACACTACGCGACTCCTCGGAACGGCCAAGGGACTACAGGACCAAGGCAAGACCACAGTCTTTGTGGCCCGTGATGGACGGGCGCTTGCAGTCATTGGGATTGCAGACACACTGAAACCCAGTTCACCACAGGCAGTTAGGCTGCTCAGGGAGATGGGAATTGAGGCCATCATGCTTACAGGGGACAAGAGGAGGACTGCAGAGTTCATCGCCGCCTCCGTGGGAGTTGACCATGTGATGGCAGAGGTGCTGCCGGAGCAGAAGAGCGCCAAGGTCAGGGAACTACAGCGAGAGGGACGAGTTGTAGCGATGGTAGGAGACGGGATAAATGATGCACCAGCACTGGCCCAGGCCGATGTCGGCATTGCGCTCGGGAGTGGCACAGACGTGTCGATGGAAACGGGGGACATAGTGCTTGTACGGAGCGACTTGCTGGACGTGGTTGCAGCAGTCCAGCTCGGACAGAAGACTATGACCAAGATCCGGCAGAACTTCTTCTGGGCGCTAGTATACAACATGGCCCTGCTCCCCATAGCTGCAGGAGTGCTATTCCCCATAGCAGGCATAGTGCTCCGGCCTGAACTCGCTGGCCTGGCAATGGCATTCTCCAGCGTGAGTGTGGTGACCAATGCACTACTACTCGGGCGCTTCAGACCGGTGGTTGGTGAGAGTGACACGGGCACGACAGGTCAGATGGGGCCGGGAACAGCGGTGGACCCTGTGTGTGAGATGCATGTAGAGATTACAGACGAAACGCCAGCATTTGAGTACAACGGCCGGACATTTTATTTCTGTGCCGCCCGCTGTAGGGACATGTTTGCAGCTAGGCCCGAAGAATACCTTGAGAAGAAGAGGACTGAACAGGAAACATCGAGCTGGAACTGACAACACAGACCGTGCCTGTGGGATGGTGGACACTGGTGGACAATGCCGAAGGGACAATGCGTGAAGAAATGGACGAAATCCTCTCAGGTTTCACGCAGTTCTACATACTACTTATGCTGAGTGAAAGGGACGCCCATGGGTACGCACTGATCAAGGAGTACCATAAGAGGACAGGACGCACCCTGAGTGCAGGGACACTGTATCCGTTCTTGCGAAAGCTGGAGGAGAAGGGACTGGTGACACACGAGGACAGACCTGTGGGCAACAAGCCGAGGTCAGTGTATATGTTGACACAGACAGGGCGGACATTCTGTAAACGGCTATTCCAGAGGTTCGCCACAATGGTCGCATCTGCAATCGAGCCAAGCCTGGAAGTGTGTGCGAGCTGCGGTGTGAAACTGATAGGAGGGGGGTATCATGAGATTATCGACGGAAAAGAAATGGCGTTCTGCTGCTCACATTGCGCTGCTGCTTTCAAGGGTGAACGGACGGGCAGTGAGCACCGCTGAGGGACTACTCTGGAACAACCTATAATGGTCGTACGACACCCATAGGTAGTCCCTGTAGTGGACTCAAGGGCCGACCCCGACAGTCCGGGTCTGTGCACCATAGTAATAAAACGCACCGACCACCACACAGGGTGAGATTGGGGTGAAAGACTAGTGGCCT
Organism: Promethearchaeota archaeon; assembly: GCA_027031765.1. Classification (GTDB taxonomy): domain Archaea; phylum Asgardarchaeota; class Thorarchaeia; order Thorarchaeales; family Thorarchaeaceae; genus JALVPN01. The sequence goes on from JALVPN010000144.1 coordinate 8,734, forward strand.
TGGCTGGACGGAGCGTGCGCGGACTCTTGTCCGTAGTGTTGCTCACCTCCATGTTGTGCCTGCTGTTCACAAGTAGACCAGTCCTCTGTCAGAGTGGGCACACATGGACTGTCGGAATAGACAGGAACTATGCACCACACGAGTACTGGGTCGATGGGGAGGCGAAGGGGTTCAATGTTGATATCATCAATGCGCTGGCAGTGCGGATGGGTGTGGAAGTGAGCTGGGTACCACTCAGCTGGCACGACGCGTTGGAGGCCCTCAGCAACGGTACTGTCGACAGCCTCTGCATGGCGCGCTCAGCCGAACGCGACACTTACTTTGACTTCAGCCGACCAATACTGAACCTGTCACTCCGGGTGTTTGTGAGACCCGAGGTGAGCGGAATCGTCACCCTTGAAGACCTGGCAGGACACACGGTGGCTGTGGAGGAGGGCGACATTGCAGACTCGATAGTCACAGAACGGTGCCCGGAGGCAAACATCGTACGTGTCAGGACTCAAGATGAGGCCATTCAGCTGGTAGCTAACGGTGAGGTCCTAGCAGCCTTTTGCAACGAGTATGCAGGGTACTATGCAGTGATGATGAATGACATTGACAATGTGAAGGTTATCGGCGAGCCGGTGGACATAGAACCGCGGGTCATAGCGGTCAGGGAGGGGGACAGAGAGCTGCTGCAGGCGATAGACGCCGCACTCGAGGAACTCTTTGAGTCGGGAGAGTATGAAACGATATTCGCCCGATGGTTCGGTACCGGACTGGATGGAAACCGGGAACTGGCACAAATCCGGACGCTGGTAGTAGCTGTGGCGGGGATTGTTGGAGCGGGCGTCCTGCTTGTGCTCACTTGGAACTGGTCGCTACGCAGGAGGGTCGACAGGGCGACGAGGAGAATCCTGCTCCTGACCGATATCTTTCGACACGATCTCAGGAACATCTGCCAGATAGGACTCTATAGTCTGGAGCTCCTTGAACTGAAGACGGATCTGAGAGATGGGGAGGCGGCCGACTTTGTCGAGAATGCGAAGAATGCGTTCAGAAGACTTGACAACCTGATAAACGACCTCTCGCTCCTAGAAACACTTGCATCAGAACGGCCGCCAAAGGGCGAGGTTGATGTGAAAGGGGCACTGTACTATGCGGCCGAACGGCTCAGGGCCGAGCAGGTAGGTGTAGATGTCCAGCTGATATTTGAGAGCGATAGGACACAAGTGATACACTCGTGCGAGCTGTTGCCCGAGGCCCTCTTCCGGGTGATGCGATACGTAGCTGTGAAGACGCAACCAGATGGGGGCAGATACATCATCGTGAGGGTAAGGAGGACAAGGTTGCACACCGAAATCTCCATTGGGAGCCCGGAACTGGTAGTACCACCAGACATGAGAGAGAACAGGTTCTTGAGGTATGCAGGGGACTCTCACGCTGAGGTCGGGCTGGACCTGTCTGTTGCCCATAGTATAGTGTCCCAGTGCGGCAAGGGGACAATAAGGGTGGAGATTAGTCCGACCAGTGATGAAGGCACAGGAGCAACATTCGTAATCACGCTGGGCCAGTAGGCAGTGGCAGGTCCTGGGGTCAACGTCGTCGCACACCTATTCAGCATCTACTACTGCATCGACCACCAAGGTGCGACTGGACTCTATGAATGGCCTAGCAGAATAGTCTGCAAAACAAGAAACGGTCCCAAAGCCGGCGTCGTGTAGGGTTTCCACAAGCCAGAGGGGGCTTATGTTGAGAACCCGTTGTGTGACTGTGGAAGACTGCCAATGGTCGCCAGTGCGTTGCGCAACTAGGAATACCAACGTGGACACCGGTTCAGATGGCAGGTGGTCGAAGAACCTCGCAAAAACGACCGGAGTGCCACTTCTGCCAGCACCCACACGCATGGGTAAGGGGCTCAGAGGCGAGGCCCGGAGTACATCAAAGTTCAGCAACTGGAGCACAGTCCGGCCATGTGGGGACAACATGTCAGCAAGGGTGTATAACAGCTGCTCAACATCAGTGAGACTTGGCAGTAGCGACAGCGAGTTGCCAATGCACAGTACCATCTGGATGTCGCCTTGTGCAATTAGTGTCGCATCACGCATATCAGCCAAGATGAACTGTGGGGTGGGTACGACACTCTGGGCAAGGACATGGGCAGCCCGGATCATTGCCAGACTAGAGTCAATCCCGATGACCCTGTACCCACGGCGCGCTAGGGCCACCGCATGGTGTCCACTACCACATGCAATATCTATGACCGAACCGCTATCTGGTGTGGCAAGCCTCTCCGTGATGAATGGCAGTTCTCTACCCAGACGGGTACGCCAGTCAATTGTCTGGTCATAGGCCAGCGCCACTTCGTCGAACACGGCCAGTCCAATCACTTCCGGCAGACACCATATGGTGTCATATTGAACCGAGGGGGAGATGGATAAGTCCTTGGGAAGCGGGCCCTCCGGGCAACTGCCTGATCAGATGCTATCAGGACGACCAACGACATCATGCCAACGGTGGGGGGATTTGCCATCCAGACCCAAACAGGTCGTCCAGCGCAACAACTGGCCGGTCCAGTGCGGGGACGTATTTCGTCGACCACAGGATGACGTGTCTGAGCATACGCATCGCTGGCGCGTCGGGTTTGTTGTACGGACAGGAGCGGATACAGTTACAGTTGGAGCAGTCCGTACCGTTGTCAAGCCAGTACCCATGACAGGCCTCAACATCGACGTACCACTTCTTCACGCCAGGGTCATTTGACCTGCACACGCCCTCCCAAGTCTGTTCCCGCTCGTAGGGGATTGCCTGAAACGGGCAGTGTCTGTCACACTTGTCGCACACCTCGCAGAACCGGATTACAGACTCGCAGAACTCCATGTCGGGACCGTCAGGGCCCAGTGGCATGTCGGTGAGCACTGTGCCAATGCGCACATACGAGCCATACTTTGGAGTGATGAGCAGTCCGTGCCGTCCGTACTGCCCCAGGCCGGCATCGATGACCAGTGGCACACTCAGTGCCACATCGTTCCCACACACCACTGCCCGGTAGCCCATGTCCTCGATGGACTGAGCAAGCATGAGTTCAATCACGACCAGCCGGGAGTAGCCCACGGCCGTTGGAACACTTGCAAGCATCGCTGGGGAGCTGCTGATGGACTCGTAGTCCATGCGGACAACAAGGACAACAGCACGGTTGATGTCAGACGGGATGTTGTAGGGCACACCGAAGCGGTCCTTCGCATAGACCCATCGTCTGTCAAGCGCTGCAATGCCGACATCATCTGCTCCGAGATGGCGTGCAACACGCTTCGCGAGGGGCGCAGGTGCTCTGGACTTGCAGACACACGCTTGCTGGCTGGATCACCTACTAGACCACAGGGTCTGAGCTCGACCACATTGCCATAGACCCACCATGGTGCCACAAGTAGGGCGGACTCTGCAGGCGAGTACCCAAGAATGCCAAGCTCGACCACATGTGCTGCCCCAGAGTACGCACTACGTCCATAGTACTTGAAAGACGGCTCCTGCTGTGCACAGGCAAATATGTGGTCGGTTTCGCAGAAGCGACAGTATGATGGGCGCACACGGTACGGTCGACTCTTGGACTGGACGGCTTGGCCACGGTCACTAGTGCGCTGCGGCGGGGTCGTCTTCCGACCGTATTCCGGGACAATGGCCCCCAGTGGGCAGGAAGGCACACATCCGAGGCAGGCGGTACACTCGGAGGGCCGCACAGTGGGGCGGCCACTCTCCCTGTTGAGGGCAAGTGGACTCCGTCCCTTGCGTACAGAAACGAACGAGACCACACATTCAAAGTCGCAACCAGACGGGTCGCATGTCTTCGGGTCTATGACCGCCATGTCTCGTGCCAGCCCGGAGGTGTGGGGCCCTCATGCGGCCAGAGGGTATTATCCACGCTTGTCCTCGGCCCAGACAGACTTCTATGACTCCGTACGGACAGTGCCATTCTGGGCCATCGTACGTGTTCCCAGTGACACAAAAACTAAATCGTGCCGCCGTGCTACCAGTGATGACCCCTGACAAGGGAGAGAGGCCTGATGACGATTGACCCACTCCTAGATGCCCTCAAGAAGATTCCAGTGGAGATGCTTGCAAGTGCGCTTGACAGCCTACCAGTAGAGTTCACGATAATCGACGCAGAAGAAAGAGTCCTGTTCTGGAACCAGCACGGTACACGCACATTCAAACGTGGCCCGGGAGTGATTGGTCGGAATGTCCGCATGTGCCATCCAAAGTCCAGTCTCGACAAGGTCGAAAGAGTGATTGAGCTCCTGAAGAGTGGCAAGAAGGATCATGTTGACTTCTGGATTGATATTGGGGAAGGTGATGACAAGAGGAAAATCCTCATACGGTACTTCGCCATCCGAGATGACGAGGGGAAGTACCTTGGAGTCCTTGAGGCCACACTCGACCTGACACCACTCCAGGAGATAACGGGGGAGAAACGGCTCCTAGACGTGGAGTAGGGGCTGCATGTCAATATGAGGACACAGAGGACACGTCATCCCCGGGTCACTGTCCACACGGAGGACTGCACGGGGGTGTCTAAGGTGTGTCCGGGGGTGCCCTGAGAGGATGTTCGGGGGCGTCAGAAACGTAGAGAGCATGCGCACGGTAGTGGTGGTGGAGCCGGAACACAACTGTGTGGCCTGTCTTCTGTGTGAAGTGGTCTGCCCGGTGGACGCAGTACATGTCGTGACGTACGGCAGGTCTGATGACACGCTTGGTGCGCTCCTGCTCTAGTCTGCACAACCGGGTGGCCACGTACTCGACCGTGGGTGTTCGTTGGCAGTTCCCCTTTTGGGGGTGCAGCACCCCGTTATGTCCGGAATGCCGTTTCTCTCTGCGTGACCGGAAATGTGTGGCGTGTCGCTGAGCGACAATGAGAAGGCCATCCGTAATCGGACACGCACTTTTGTACGTGACCGGGTTGACCGGGAGCTCGTCCTAAAGGTGAATGGATGGGAGGAATACTCATGCGAGTTCATCAAATCCGCAGGGGACACAGGACTACTGGGGCTGCGTTTCCTACGTAGATATGGTGGGCACAGACTAGACTGGGTCCACGAGGTGCTTGCACTTGGAGGTCGGAGTGCTGGGATTGCACTTGCATGTGCGTACTCGCTCCTCAGTACTGTGGGACAGGGCATCCACTGGTTCGGCACGGAAGAACAGAAGAAGATGTATCTTGAGCCAACACGGTGCGGTAAGACGATTTGTGGAGATGGGCTGACCGAGCCCCGGGGTGGTTCGGAATTCCTTGGCACCAACACAGTGGCCATCAAGGAGGGCGACACGTACACAATCAACGGCAGGAAGCGCTTTGTTGCGGGGGTGTTGGTAGAGACTACTTCCTTGTCTATGCACGAATCAGTTCTGATGCCCCGTCACATAGGTCACTGACGGCATTCCTAGTGGACAGGGATGCAGACGTTGAGGTCGCTGAGGAATACGAGCTGATGGGGCGTCGGGGGGTGGGGGCGGCCCGAATTGTGTTCTGGGAGGAGGTACCTGAGGCCGCCGTACTCGGCAAGGTTGATGGCGGCACAGCAGTGTTCAATACAATAATGGTGTCCGAACGGCTAACCTCTGCATCAAACCCACTTGGAATGGCACGGGCGGCGCTTGAGATTGCGGTCAGGTATGCAGACCGGCGGCAGGCGTTCGGTGGGGGAATGAAACAACTTTGAGGAGACAAGTTTCAAGTTGGCGACTGTGCGACGCGGCTCGATGCAGGCCAGGGGCTCGTGTACCGTGCAGCCAAGGTCGCAGACACTAGGAGGTGGTGTAGGAGGGAAGTCGCACAGGCAAAGCCGTTCTGCACCGAGGCGGCCCTCAAGGTTGTCAGCGAGGCCATGCGAGTCCTTGGCGGTATAGGCCATACCAACATCTGTTTCATTGAACGTCTGTTCCCAGACGCACATCTTGTCACCATATTGACTGGGAGCAATGAGATACAGCGTCCAATCGTCCAGAAGGAATTGTTCAAGGAAGTCCTGTCTGAAGGCCGTTCGGATAGTCGTGATGTCAAGCCCTACACGCCGGGGGTACACAAGGTAGCGAAAAAAGGTGTTTGAGGAAGACCCGATGAGATACCACACAGGACAGGGCACAGTGACTGGCCGCAAACCCGGCAGTGAGTATTTCAGGCACGGTCGCAGAGCCAATACTGCAGCACCAGTACGGGTGCAGGCCTACGAGGTGAAATCAAGGGTGCAGGCCTATAACATAGTCCACTTTGCAACTACAGTAGTCCCTGGCGTCGTATTTGGGCTCTTGGTCGGATATGTGTTGGGTGGCTGGCAAATCCAGTCGCGCACGCGACTCGTCATCATTGCGCTCCTGGCACTGATTGGGGGTGTAATGGTCGCACTTGGATACAGACTGCTCATGGGTCTGGAACCACTAGACCTCATCTTGGCATTCATGTCCTTTGTCTCAGGAGTGGGCCTTGGCAGCGGTATCGGGTGGGTGCCTGAGGGGCCGCCTGCGCCAAAGCGTCATGTCAGGTATGACCCTGATGAGGACGACCGTGAGTTCGACAGGCAGCTCAGGGAGTCACTGGGTATCGATGAGGACGAATGATACTGTACGACTCCCCGAGGGGCACAATCAATGACGGGGTGAGTGGCCACAACGTCATGGAAACGTTCATAATCACGGGGGGGAGCTATTGCAGGTTCCAATCCGGACGAGCAGAACCGAGATGGATAGACATGATGCATAAGCCCAGCACTGCTCCGCTCTTTGCTGCAATGTTACTGCTCACCCTATGTATGGTACTGCCCAGCAGTACAGCACAGACATGGGGTGGTGATGAGAACCTGTCAGTACTCGTGGAGGTGGACGGGGCACCAATTGGCCCCAACAACCAGACCATACCGGTCTCAGATGTGATGGAACTGACACTTTGCATTCGTGCAAATGTGTTGCTCACACTGCAGAGTATCACATTCCGACTCTCCTATCTCGGGATTCCAATGATGAACCAGCCAAACGAGTTTGACATCCTGCTGCCAGCGGGCTACAACAGCACGCAGGACATCCCTGTCGACCTGAGTACGCTAAGTCTGGACGGCATCAGCCTGATCAGTGGTACAGTTGAGGGGAGCCTGGCCTTCGTCTACAATGTGACCCCGTACGAGAACAACACCATTGTCCAGAGGTTCAAAATAGCAATGGGTAGCGGGAACCCGCTGTATTCAGTACCGGGGATTATCACGGTCGGGCTGACGGCGATGACTGCCATATCCCTCCTCCTTGCTCTGGCGCAGTTCCAAGGGGGTATATTTGCTGCCGCCCGTATAAGACAGGCCACGCGCGCAAGAGATGTCAAGGTGTTCCCAAAACAGACCGTCCTTGGGAGAAAGAGAAGGAGAAGGAAAGAAGACCAAGAGATACCGGCTGACCTGTCGGAACGGGCAACCGAGATAGCACAGGACGCATGGGACGGACGCTACTGCCCCAAGTGTGGCAAGCGGTGGAAGAGGGGTGCCCCGACCTGTGCAAAGTGTGGATTGGACATGGAGTCTGCACGTCGACTGTTCGCCGAGAGAGTCGGCAAGCTGGCACCAGCCGCACTTGAGGTCATACGTCCAGGGACACGGATGACGGTCGGCGAGCTCTCAAAGAAGCTCAGAGTCCGGGCTGAGATTGGTGGTGCCATTGCAGCCGCGCTGTTGGAGATGAACCTGCTCCGGACACGGAGTGTCAGGGTGCCACTGAAGAAAATCACATTCTCAGGCTCCACCATTGTGGGGCTATACCTGAGCTGGTCGCAACTCCTGGGTGGTACGACGCCGTCGTGGATATACGTACTACTGTTGACAGCAGGAGCACTCGTTGCCACAGTGACATTCGCATACTGTCTGCGGTGGCTGGCCCGGGTGCCGAGGTTCGGATACGGGGAATGATTGCCCAGTGCTCCGTGCACCAGCATGACAGCCCGAAACGCGGCGGTCTTGAGGACGGGAACAGAGGATGGATAGATATGATGAGGTCTTCGGGCGCCACCGCTACCACGAGTGGAGCAATGATGAAGTCGTCGTCACAGTGCCGTTCAGTGTCGCAGGCGTCAGCACGGTAATAGCAATCACTGAGCGGCGTGGCCACAGGACGGTGCTGCTGGATGCAGGCGACGGCGTTTCGAGGGATCTGCTGGCTGTAGCTGGGCCAACGGTCACATCAGCACTCCAGCTCGTTGCAGTCACTCACGGCCACTATGACCACATGGGCGGGCTCTACAGTCTACTTGGACTGCTCAGACTGCGGCACCGGACAGACCCGCTAGACATCGTTGTCCCGGTGGGGTGTGTCGAGGCCCGTGAGATGGTTGCCGCGTTCAGGAGAGTCTATACAACAACGATCCACTTCACAGTCAGAGTACAGGAGATGCCGTGTGGGTCTGAGGTCACAGCCGGCCCGTTCCGCCTTCAGGCCTTCTGCGTGGAACACAGGGGGTTGGGATCGACCGACAGTGACACCCCTTGGATGCCCGCGCTCGGGTACCGGGTCTGCGTCGGGAGTACCACAATCGCTTATACTGGAGATGCACGCATGACTCCCGGGCTGGAGAGAGCGGTGCGGGGTACTGACTTGGCCATTATCGAGGCCACACTAGAAACGCATGAGGAGGAGGAAACTGCAGCTCACCTCACAGAAGGCGAGGCCCGTGACCTCGCCGCCTCAGCAAAGGATGCAATACTCATTCACCGGCCGCCACAGTTTGTCAGGAGGACCAGCACACACTGACTATGCACGCGCCATGCAATGATGCACGAGACCCCGCACCGTATTCTGGCATGGCCCGCCCCGAGGACACGACGGTGACAGCGGCAATGCAGCAGTCAGAGTGCGGCCCACATGAGCAGATGGATGGCACTACTCCAGCACGGCCTTTATCCGGACAAGACCGGCACCTATCTTCTTCTGCTTGACTATACGGAACTTTCCAAGGACGCCTGTGCGCTCGACGTGGGGCCCACCACAGAGCTCCATGCTGAAGTCGCCCACCCGGTAGACAGACACCTCGTCACCATAACGCTCTTTGAAGAAGGCGAGAGCCCCTGCAGCAATGGCCTCATCATAGGGCATGAACAGGTGCTCCACTTCGAGGTCCTGCTCGATTACCTCGTTGACGAGACGCTCTACCTCCTGGATCTCCTCGGGAGTCAGTTTGCGTGGAAATGTGAAGTCGAAACGCAGGCGTTCCCGCGTAATGTTGCTGCCCATCTGGCGGACGCCTTCGCCTAGTACCTTTCGGAGTGCAGCCTGGAGGAGGTGGGTGGCTGTATGTAGCCTTGTAATCTCTTCGCTGTGGTCAGCAAGGCCACCCTTGAACTTGCCCTGTGTCGCAGTCCGGGAAATCTCCCGGTGGTGTTCAAACTGCCGCTGGAACTCTTCCATGTCGACAACAATCCCGCGCTCCTCTGCAATCTCCCGTGTCATCTCAGGGGGAAGACCGAAGCTTGTGAAGAGCAGGAACGCATCAGCGCCAGTGATGGTCCCAGTCTCGTTGAGGATCTTGTCCAGACGGCGGAGTGCCTTGTCCAGTGTGCGCCGGAACTTCTTCTCCTCTTCGACCAAGTTCTTCATCACGGAGTCACGGTTGCGCCCGACCTCCTCATAGACATCCTTGTAGATGTCAATCACAATCTCAGCCAAGCCGGGCAGAAAGCCGGGCTGGATTCCCAGACGGTCGGCACTCAGGATTGATTTTCGCAACAGCCGGCGGACAATGTAGCCCTGCTCGACATTGGAGGGGGCAATGCGGCTGTCATCAGCCATTATCATGACCGCGGACTTTACGTGGTCAGCAATGATGCGGATGTTCGTGATGTCCTCATCGTCAAAGTCCGTCTTTGGAGAAACAGACTTGATGTGTTCTATGAGTGGGCGGAATACCTCCGTTTCGAAGACCGTGGGGGCACCCTGGAGCATTGCAGCTGTGCGTTCCACACCCATCCCGGTGTCGATGTTCTTGCGTTCCAGCCGCTCGTAGGTGCCGTCATCCTTCTTGTAGTACTCCATGAACACATCGTTCCACACCTCGAACCAGTGCCCACATGAGCAGCCCGGTTGACAGTCAGGGCCACACTTTGGGATGTTGTCCTGTTCTATGAACATCTCAGTGTCAGGACCACACGGGCCGGTCTTCCCAGCGGGCCCCCACCAGTTGTCCTTCTTTCCAAGGTAGAAGATGCGTTCTTCCGGGATGCCAAGCTCACGCCAGATCCTAGCCGACTCCTCGTCCCGGGGCGCGTCATCATCGCCAGCAAAGACGGTCACAGCAAGTTTTGCAGGGTCGAAGCCGAGCCACTCCTCCGAGGTGAGGAACTCGTGGCTCCAGGTGATGGCCTCTTTCTTCCAGTAGTCGCCAAGGCTCCAGTTGCCAAGCATCTCGAAGAATGTGAGGTGCGACGCGTCACCCACCTCGTCGATATCTGTCGTGCGGATACACTTTTGGCAGCTGGCCAGACGCGTCCCCTGGGGATGCGGCTGCCCCAGCAGATATGGTACAAGTGGGTGCATGCCGGCTGTCGTGAAGAGTACTGTGGGGTCGTTCTCGGGGATTAGGGAGGCCGAAGGAATGATGGCATGTCCCTTCTGTTTGAAGAACTCAAGGTACTTCTTCCGGAGCTCAGCCACACGCATGGACTGTCACCAACCAGATCCACCAAGTATGCCGGACCAGTGACGCAATCTGCTCAGGCATTTTAACGGTTTTGATATCTCAAATGAGGATGAGACCGGAGGGAGTCATCCGGTAACGTCGCAGGCGCGAGGCAATCCAAGGGTAGGAGTCCAGCCAGTCGAGGAACCGGTCATTTGAAACGATGTCTGCATTGTGCTGCTGGGCCAGCTGGATGACAAAGAAGTCGTCATCACGACCTGCTGGTGCTTCTATCACCGTAGTGAGGCGGCTCAGCTCTCCAAGGTATGATGGGTCGGGGACATTGTGTTTCAGTGCAGCGGAAACCACAACAATTGGACGGAGGTGGGCGGATATCAGGCTCTTCAGTGCCAGCACGAGGTTCTTGGCATGTGGGCGCCCATCAGGGGACAGGTAATATGCAACATTGTTACCATCGACCACGACGGTCCTGCGCACTGTACGCGGCTGGTCGATGACCCGTTGTTTCGTACGGCACCGCTGGACATGTGCATCTAACCGCGCACGGTCAAACAGACGATTACAGAACGGGCATCTCGCACGTCTTGGCATCCCGGTCAACACCAGCCAGTCTATCCCACACTCGTCCGATACACAGGGTCATGGATTGTCCTGACATGCTCCGTCCACAGGACTGCGCACAACAGACCCAAATTACTAATAGTCCTTTCGCACATATTATAGCTGGCGTCCGGTTTCCCACGTGTCCGTCCTCCCGGCGGCAACTGGTGGAATCGGGCGCCACTGCTGCCGCCTAGAGCATGTTGTTCGGAGCGGGGAAGCACAGGCATAATGCCTTGCCAGAACGCATGACATGCCGACACAAGAGTGACTGGTCAGATGGGGGATTACAACCAACACCGGCTGTCAGTTTCTAGGGACAGCTGGCCAGTCCCATCAAAGACATCGCAACGTGGAGGTAACGAAACTCTTTAGACGGGGAGGACGCGCACCGCATCGGCACCGAGGAATGAGACCCGTGCAGTACTGTGTGATGGTCAAGGGCCCATGCAGGGGACGGATGTGTGACTTCTGGGCCAGGGTCAGGATCCGCAAGACTCCTGTTGACGAGCTGGTCAAGGGACTGCTGTCAACAGTCGGTCAGACTGATGAGGTTGCAGGTGCCAGTCTCGAGGATGCAGTGACAAGGTACTGGCAGTCCCTGGGATTGAAGGACATGGTACGACTGCAAGAGGAGGACCCGGGACTGGGTGCAAAGATCAGTGAAGTGGAGCAGAGGGTTCGACAGGTGCTTAGTATGCAAGGGGCGAGTCCCTAGCCTGGCATAGGCACCATGTTCTCACGGTTCAGGAGCCACTTGGGGTCGAGGGCCTGCTTGACGGCCTGGATTTCCCGGATGCCCTCTTCACCATACATCAGCTGGAGGAACGGTCTCTTCAGTTTTCCAATCCCGTGCTCAGCGGCCACGGTACCCCCAAGTTGGACTGCCTTCTCAGCGAACACACGGTACAGCTCCATGCCCCTATGCACCTCGTCGGGGTCACGCGGGAGGATATTGACATGTAGGTGATTGTTCCCGATGTGCCCCCACACGACATGTTCTAGGCCCTCACGTTCCAGTGTTTCACGGTAGAAGTGGAGGTACTCCCATAGCGCTTCGTCAGGGACTGCCATGTCTGTCCCAATCTTGTGGACTTCGTGGTAGGTGCTCTTGCGTTTGGCGATTGTTGCATTCACGGTCTCAGGGACGAGGTGACGGACTGCCCGCTGTAGCTCCTCGTCCTGGCTGTCCATTGCAGCCCAACTCATGTCGGAGGAACTATTGTGCGCGACCAGGCACTCCTCCAGTGCCACGAGATAACTCTCCATGTCCTCTTCACTATAGGGGAACTCAAAGTACACAATGGCACGGGTCGTGTCACGGAGGACGGGGACTCTGATGCCTGCTGAAGGTGCGGTCTCCCGGATGAGATGCACGGCGTTGGGGCCAAGGTACTCTATTAGCTCTGGTCTGAGCGGGGTTGCGCCGCCACGCAGGTCCTCGACAAAGCCGACCGCGTCCTCCTCGGATGGAAAGAAGGCCATTATGCTCATGGTGTTCTCGGGGACGGGTGCAACCCGTAGCTCCACAAGCGAGAACACACCCAAGATACCCTCGCAGCCCACGAACAGGTCAATAAGGTCCATGTCTGGCCGTGCAAACAGGCCCGCCGCGTTCTTGGTCTGTGGCATCTGATATGTTGGGACACTGACCATCACCGAGCTCCCGTCACTCAGGACAACTTCGAACTTGCCGTCGTTTGCAGTCACCTGACCCCTTCGTATGTCAAGGACATCGCCGTTCATCAGTACGACCCGGACGCGTGTCACCCACCGACGCACCGCCCCATACCTGAAGGTGCGGGCTCCAGATGCATTGCAGGCAACTATGCCGCCCAAGAGTGCACTCGACTCCGTTGGGTCTACGGGGAAGGTGAACCGACGTGGGTCAGACTGGAAGCGTGTCCATGCACCGTCATGGCCGGGCACCTTGTCGGCCCCTGCAAACTCGATCTGTTTTGTCTTCACAGCATGTACAAAGTCCTCAAGGGACACCCCCGGCTCGGCGCCGACCAGATATGTGTCGTTGGCCTCGTCATACTGGATATACCGGTAGCGGGTCATCCGCTCAAGGTTGAGTGCTATACCCTCGAGGGGCACTGCACCACCGGTCAGACCAGTGCGGGCCCCCTGCACAGTTACGGGGACGCCACGTCTGTTCGCATCAGCCAAGACTGCTGATATCTCCGCTTCGGAGGTCGGAAAGACGATGGCCTCCGGGTTCCCATCAAATGAGTGGCTCTCATCATCGAGGTACAGGGCATAGGTGTCGTGTATTTCGGACAGGTCGTTGATGACCCGCACCTGTGACAGTTCAACGGGTTCGGGTCTTGTAGCGACAATACGGTTTGACATGGGAGTTCACCATGAGTTGCCGGACAGCAGACACGCCGCTGGCCAGCCTTCAAGTCCAAACTCAGTACTACACCACTAGAAAGATTTAGGGTTAACCATAGCGCCACTTTCAACGCTCAACACCATATTCGGTCACTGGCCAACGGGAGAAACTTGGACGTTGAGAGTCGTAGCAGTCTCGGACATACACGCAAGACCGAGTGGAGCAGATGCACCACTACTCGATGCCATCCACGATGTTGTCGAAGAGATGTCACCTGATGTGTTTGTGATTGCAGGTGACCTCAGTGAGCGCATCGACCACCTGCGAGAAAACCTAGCCCGCCTCCGGATCCGAGGAGTCCAAGGCCTGTACGTGGCTGGGAACCACGATGTCTGGTTTGAGGAGGACACTGGTCTCGGGTCACTTGAGAAGTACTCTAGGGCTATTGGACAGGCATGCAGTGCTGCGGGCTTCATCCATTTGCCAGACCAGTCTGTCATAGACGACAGTATCGCGTTCGTTGGCAGTATGGGGTGGTATGACTACTCGTTCAGGAGGGAGGACATGGAGATCCCGCTGGAACAGTACGAGACAAAACAGTGTGGGAATGCGGTCTGGCTGGACTACTACAACATTGACTGGACCTTCACCGACAGGGAAATCACAGGACTGTTCAACGAGAAGCTGCGGTATGACCTCTCGATGCTGCCTAGAAGTGTTGAGCAGGTGGTATACGTGTCGCACCACCTGCCCTTCCGCGAGCTCACAGTCTACATGGACAGACTGCCTTGGGACTTCTTCTCAGCATACATGGGGGCATCAAGTACAGGAGAGATACTGCTGGCAGACGGGCGCGTGGTGCTGACCATTTCGGGGCACAGCCACATCCGGCGCACCATCAACATTGATGGGATTACTGCTGTTTCTGTCCCGCTCGGATATGGTAGGCCTCCTCCAAACGGGGTCATGGATCTAGCGAAGAACGCCGTGGCAGAGATAGTAATCGGCGGGGATGGTGTGTGCCTACCATGGTTCGTCCAAGGGGACATCTGTGAGGGCCTGCCATACAAGTTCACCTGACTCGTGCAGGGAATGCAGGGACAGCGGACTGACGCAGTTGACAGTGGAGGTGCTGTTGTGACCACCACCGGGGCACGACCAGAAGTGCAGCTGCGTGGCCGGAGGAGTACGAGAGCGGGCAGTCAATGGACTGGAAGACAAGTAACAATTGACGGTATGCAGGAACGCATGGCAGCGCTGCCCACAGACGCACTGGTGATGTGACAACACATGTTGGCAGATAATGAGGGAGGACTGGGATGGAGCTACTAGGCAGGCGAAGGGCCAGAATACGGCAGATTAATCAGACGGGATAGAGGCCAGTTCCAGTACGTATTGTCCCATAAGACACACCCGTGGGTGCGACATCAAATGGACTGGCTGGGCGGACTCGTACTGGCAATCTTTGTGATGACGTATGCAATCATCAGCACAGAGAAGGTCAATCGGACGGCAATGTCGCTACTCGGGATGTCAGTCGTGGGTGTGGTACTCTGGGCCGCCTATACGTTGGGTCATCCGGACGGCCACCCGTTCCACGAACTGGTTTCTCATGTGGAGTGGAGCACAGTACTGTTCGTCACTGCAATGATGATAATTGTTGCAGTTGCCAGCGCCTCCGGGATGTTCCAGTACATCGCCCTCAACCTGGCCAGGCCAAGCGGCGGGAATCACAGGAGTCTCTTCATAGTCTTCATCTGTTTCGTGTTCGGGATGTCGCTGTTCTTCGACACAACATCGACCATGCTGATTATGGCACCGCTCACAATAGAGGTGTGCAAGGCACTCGATGTGGACTTCAGACCGTTCCTAGTATGCGAGTCTCTGACATGCAACTTTGCATCAATCCCCTCAATCGTTGGTGCGGTGCCAAACCTGGTCATTGCAGGCACGCTTGCAGAGAGCCCTGTGCAGACACCAATTGGAGTGTTCGCAGGGCAACTCTTCGTGGTGTTCCTCCCCCTCTCAATCATCCTGCTGGTCGTGACCCTGCCAATCATGCTCAAGTGGTATGAGAAGTCTTTCGGGACGACGGAGGAACACATAGTGGATGCGGTCTTTGACATCGACCCGGCATACATGATCAAGTCACGTGGCGCATTCTATGCGTCTATCATTGCAATGGTAGCACTGATCATGGGTTTTGGCATCGGACCGCTCTTTGGTTTCGAGCCCATAATGATTGCACTCATAGTAGCGGCGCTGATGCTCCTGCTGACCCACGAGAGAGTGAACGAGTTCCTAGGGGCCGTGGGATGGGACACGGTCTTCTTCCTCGTGGGCCTGTTCGGACTAGTCGTGGCACTCGAGTTCACGCACCTGATTGAGGAACTCGGCGACGCGGTAGATGTGCTCATAGGGGACAACCAAGTCGCAGCTGTCATTTTCCTCACATGGATCCCTGCAATGCTCTCGGCTTTCCTCGACAACCTGCCGGTCTCTGCCGTGCTCGCGCCGATTGCGGCCGACTTCTCAACGGTCAGCCCGGTCATCCCGCTCGCACTCGTGTTTGCAGTGAACATTGGTGGATACCTGTTCACACCGCTCGGTTCACCCGCCAACATGGTGGCCATGGGGTTTGCTGAGAAGGAGGGACAGTACATCTCGTTCTCAGAGTTTGCCAAGATTGGCACTGTGCTCGGGCTCATCCACCTTGCGATTGGGACGGGATGGCTCCTATTGATGCTGCTCATCTTCGGATGACGTGTCACGTCCCCTCAGCATACGAGCGAGCATACTTGACCTGCTCGTCGTTCAACTCATCAATCCCAATTCCCATGGTGTGTAGTTTTGCAAGTGCGGTCTCATGGTCGAGCTCTGTCGGGAAGTCGTACACTGCGGGCTTGAGAGTACGGCCGTGCTCCTTCAACCATAGCATGGCGTTCAACTGGCCTGCGAAGCTCAGGTCCATCACCTCACTGGGATGGCCCTCGGCCGCGACAAGGTTCACCAGACGACCCTCGGCCAAGAGGTACAGTCTACGTCCGTCCTCTAGGAGGTACTCGTCAAGCGCGTGTCGCACCCGCCGTTTCTTGACGGTCATTGAGAGCAGGTCAGGCTCGTTTATCTCTACATTGTAGTGCCCGGCGTTGCCGAGGATGGCCCCGTCCTTCATGACCTCCATGTGCTCCCTTGTAATCACGTCCTTCATCCCTGTGACAGTGATGAACAAGTCACCCTCTGCTGCAGCCTCGATCATGGGCATCACACGGAACCCGTCCATCCTTGCCTGGAGGGCCCTCACAGGGTTGACCTCTGTGACAATCACATCGGCCCCAAGTCCTCTTGCACGCATTGCAAGGCCGCGACCACAGTACCCATAGCCACCGACCACGACGGTCTTGCCAGCAATAAGGATGGCTGAGGCCCGGAATACCCCGTCGAATACGCTCTGCCCCGTCCCGTACACGTTATCGAACATGTGCTTGGTCGCAGCATCATTCACAGCCATTATCGGGTACTTCAGAGCACCGTCATCCGCCATGGCGCGGACACGGATGACACCCGTGGTCGTCTCTTCAGAGCCCCCATAGAGCGCAGGGATTAGCTCTTCATGCTTGCTGTGGAGCGTGAAAATCAGGTCTGCGCCGTCGTCAAGTGTCAGCGTTGGCCCAATCTTCAGCGCCTGCTCAATGCACCAGTAGTACTCCTCAGTGCTCAGTCCGTGCCACGCGAATATCGATATGTCATTTGCTGCGAGCGCGGCAGCAACACTGTCATTGGTCGACAGGGGGTTACAACCACACCATGCCACATCGGCGCCGAGGTCGCGTAGGGTCTCGACCAGCACGGCAGTTTCCTTGGTGACGTGGAGGCAACCAGACACACGCATCCCCTTGAGGGGCGCATCTGTACGGTATTTCTCGCGCAGGTGCATCAGGACAGGCATGTGCCGTTCTGCATACTCAATCAGTAGTCGTCCCTCTTCAGCAAGTCCGATATCTCTGACCTTGTAGTCCGTCATGGTAGCCAACCCCGCAACACGTAAGTATATGAATGATACATAGCACGGTGTAATGAAATGCCCAGATGGGGGCATCATATGTTGCACGACATTCCCACTACAGAGGCGCAGCTCCTGAGAGTGTTGCTCACGGACTCGCGGTGTGGGATACGACACATTGCAGATACAATCGGCAAGAGCAGGAACTGGACAGCACATGCAATACGCCGGCTGGTGTCAGAAAGGGTTATCCGTTCCTACAGGATCATAGTTGACCCGTCACTAGTGTATGTCGAACGGAACACAGTCCTGCGCATCAAGACCAACCCGCGAGAAGAGCAGTTGAGCCGGGCACTGTTGGAGATGCGCCAGCTTGAGTCGCTTGATGGGATATCAGGCGAGCACTCGCTATTGGCCCTGTTCCGCTTCAGAAACGCCGGTGAGTTCTCAACGTTCTTAGACGACATAGACAGGACTGTGGCACAGACCCGGGCCCAGTCCTACGAGACCGTGCAGGTCCTCACCACCTACAAGAGCCACGGGTTTGTACTCCAGCCGCGAGATGCGGTGCCCCAACGGATCACAGACATGGACTGGTCACTTCTACGGGTCATCACTGTCCAGAGGGCTGACCAAGAGCACCCGTTCCCGCTGACCCAAGAGCAGATTGGGTCTATGTTGGAGCCCCCAATGAGCCAGCCGGGAGTGTCAAAACGGCTCAGACGGCTTGAGGACGCTGGGGTCATTGTGGGATACTCGGCGGACATAGACTTCAGCAGGGTCGGGCTGCCCATCAAGTTCTTCCTCCAGGTCAGGCCGCGCCCGGGGACTGTGTCAAGCACTGCGAGGTATGTGAGCACACTGCCAGAAGTGTGGGATCTGTATCGGACAGGAGAGGACTTCAGTCTGTTTGCAACCGTACGCACGGCCAGCATATCAGAGTACAACGCATTTCTACGTAGACTCTACCAGCACCCAGATGTCATTGACACACGCTCTCAGGTTTCGCTTGAGGAGTGGGATGTCGCGGTGTGAGGGCGCCACACTGTGACCATGCACTGATGGACAGGCCGCAGGGGACATGGCCACAATCGTTGGATAGTGGCCAGTATTACATACAGGATGGGGCGTATGGCGGCACAGGTGGCGTCGGCCCGACAAAAGGTTAATACAGGGCAAGGCAGAGCAGCATATTCACACAATCCACCAACAGGTAAGAAGCCGGCGGTTCAGGAGATGCTCAGCGCTATTTCACTCAAGATATACGAGCTCCGGAAGTACCTAGTGCTGAGTCTTCTTGTCTCCACAATCGCAATCCCACTGTCAACACTGTTCATCATCCAGCGAGACCGCAACCGGAATGAGATGTATGGGGAGGCATTCTGGATCTACGGCTTTGGAGTGTACAACAAGACCGACAACGACCTCATCAGGGAGCTGCCCGACGAGTGGGACTTTGAGAACGCAACCTACAAGCTACCAGAGTACCTTGGCAACGTGACCTACGAGTATCCGGTCTTCGGTCTGATCTTCTTTGCAATCGCCACATATCTCTATCCCGGGGTCCAGGGATATCAGGGGCTGTGGCTCAACTTCATCTTGGTACTGGTGTTCAACCTGAACCTCGTCCTAATCTCAATCCTGCTCGGGAACAAAGTGAAGGAGCACATGTGGGCCAAGATGTTCTTTGTCGGGTACTTCATGTATGGGCTCTTCATGTCTGCTGCCGGTGGCAAGCTTGAGCCCATTGCGGACTGCCTGCTCTTCATGGCGCTGGTGCTGAGAAAGGAGGGGCAGATGGGAAAGGCAATGTTCACACTCGGCCTCTCAGTGCAGACAAAGATCTACTCCGTAGTAGTGTTCCCCCTGCTGTTCGTAGAGGCCCCTGCCTCTGCAGTCTGGTTCTTTGTATCGACTCTACTGACTATAGTCCCGTTCGCATTTCTGGGGGTCAACTTCGACTCGCTAGTAGCGCACTTCCTGAACACGACCTCATACTCGTCATACATAGTCAATGGACTGTACCCGGGCCTGTTCCTTGCAACACCAGTGCTCGACACCAGCCCCACACAGTACTATATGTGGCCACCTGCACTAATCCCGCTCATCATCTACGCATCGTTCATGCTCTATACAATCCCGTTGTACCTGCCTGACAGGAAGACCTTCCTTGCCGCTGGCTGGCGGCAGCGGATTGACCTCCTCAAACCACTGTACATCTACATGACACCTGGAGTCCTCTTTGTGTTCAGGTGGGTAATGCCATGGTATCTGTTCTGGCTTGCACCACTCGTGGTCTTGTTTGAGGACGACCGACAGGCAGCGGGATATATGAAGGAGGTCACCATAGTCGGCTTCGCGTACACCTTCGGGGTATTCTGCAATTATCCGTATTTCATCTCGGGGCCTCTGCCGGACTTCATCAACGAGTTCATCTTCGGGTATCAGACCCTGTTTGCGCTGGTCGCGATTCTACTCGTCACCACGCTGGGGTACCTTATATGGCGATGGGAATCTGAGAAACGGGAGAGGCGGGCGCGGCTGATACGCGAGGCAGAGGTCAGGGGAGAACTCGTAATCTGAACTCGCATGAGATGATATTGCAGGCCTGACCGGTGGACACGTCAGTGATGTGGGCGATGCGGGCGTGGACATGCCACAGTCACACTGGCCGCAATGTGAGAGGGCCCATCAATAGGAGATACAGGCGATATCAGACAGTACCATTTGCATGGTAGTACTCCACAATCCGTCTGCGGATTTCAGTAGATGAGCACAGGTCATTGGTCGGGAGTCGGGACAACCGGACAACCCGGCTGGGGAGGCCCCCCTCGTCAAACAACCGTTGCAAGGCCTCAATATCCGCGACCTGGTCGTATCCGAGGGCGACAATGTCAGGCTTCAAGTCGCGCACAATCTGTGTCCGGTCTTCAGTGTCGTAGCCCAGTACTGCACGGTCAACCACATCAAGTGCTTCCACCAGCTGGCGTCTCTGTTCTTGAGGGAAGACCGGTGGTGCCCCACGTTCACGTTCTATTGTCTTGTCCAGTGCAATGACGACTACCAGCTCGCCATCGGGCCCAGCGAGTTCACGGGCCTGCCTGAGATAGGAAAGGTGTCCCGGATGTAGGATGTCAAACTTACCGGCTGCAAGCACACGCTTGGGACACAACCTGTGCACCCCCTTGTCACGGTTCAGTCCTCATCGACGGCCAGGAACTCCGTACCTTCATGCACCACTTCGATACGTCGGCGTGTCTTTGTTATCTGACTGACATGTATGATGCCGTTGATTTCGAGCTGCATCAGTGCTGCGTTGAGTTCGGAGTCACTGGGGTCAGCCCCGAGCTCTTTCTTCAGGGTCCTGCGGAGCTCGTCATCAAGTATAACACCATGCCGCTTCTTGAGGATTGCCACAATCAGGTTCCGCATTGGGATTGCAGACCATGTACTCATCTCATTTCACGTCCCCATCATATTGTCATATGTATCCGGGTGGCTGGGCACTGATGACAGACATCCTGCGGAGCTCCTCGTTCAGGCGCTCAAAACGCTTGATATCATCAGGACTGACCGACGGGTGGATGACCTGAAGGGCATCTTCGAAGTGCCGCGCATAGACGTAGTCAATGTCCATGTCTTCCCGGAGTGCGCGCATGCCCGCCTCCCGACACAGTGCCTCAATGTCACCGCCAACAAAGTTCTCGGTATACTCTACAAGCCGGTCAAGATCCACATCTGGGGCGAGAGGCATGTCCCGGGTATAGATCTCAAGGATTTCACGGCGGCCCTGCGTATCTGGGGCTGGGACATATACGAACCTGTCGAAACGGCCAGTCCTCAGCAGGGCGCGGTCAATCAAGTCTGGGCGGTTTGTCGCTGCGAGCACCAGTACGTCCTTCATCGACTCCAGGCCGTCCATCTCGGTCAGGAGCTGACTGATCACCCGTTCCGTGACGTGACTGTCGCCAGCACTGCGGCCACGCATGGGTGCAATTGCATCAATCTCGTCAAAGAATATGATGGCCGGTGCGGCGGTCCTTGCCTTCCGGAAGATTTCCCGGACGGCCTTCTCGCTCTCGCCGACCCATTTCGACAGGAGTTCTGGTCCCTTGACGCTGATGAAGTTCGCCTCGCTCTCAGTTGCAACGGCACGGGCAAGCAGGGTCTTACCGGTGCCGGGAGGACCGAATATGAGCACGCCTTTTGGAGGCGTGATGCCGACTCGTCTGAACGCGTCGGGACGCTTGAGTGGCCACTCCACGACCTCAATCAACTCCTGCTTGACATCGTTGAGCCCGCCTATATCACTCCAGTGGACATTGGGGATTTCGATGAACACTTCACGTACGGCAGACGGCTGTATCTCACGGAGAGCACTCAGGAAGTCCCCGTTGTTGACCTCCAGCCTGTCTAGGACATCCTGGGGGATCTCCTCGGCATCAAGGTCAATCTCGGGAAGATAGCGTCGCAGGGCCTTCATTGCGGCCTCACGACACAGGGCCTGCAGGTCGGCACCCACAAAGCCGTGTGTGCTCTTTGCCAGGGCCTCCAAATCAACTGCACCCTCACCCTCTTTCGTAAGAGGCATGCCGCGGGTATGGATATGCAGGATTTCGAGACGGCCAATCTCGTCCGGGACACCAATCTCAATCTCGCGGTCGAAACGTCCCGGCCGACGCAGGGCGGGGTCGAGGGCGTTCACACGGTTGGTGGCACCAATCACAATCACCTGCCCACGGGCCTTCAGGCCGTCCATTGTGGCCAGCAGCTGTGCCACGACGCGACGTTCTACTTCGCCCTGCACCTCCTCCCGCTTCGGTGCGATGGCATCCAGCTCGTCGATAAATATTATGCTGGGGGCGTTCTCCTCTGCCTCTTCGAAAATCCGGCGCAGCTTCTGTTCGGACTCGCCGTAGAACTTGGACATGATCTCTGGGCCGTTTATGTGTATGAAATTGGCCTCAGACTCGCTGGCAACAGCTTTTGCCAAGAGGGTCTTTCCAGTCCCTGGGGGGCCATGGAGGATAAGGCCTCGAGGTGGGTCAATCCCAAGACGTTTGAAAATCTCGGGGTGCCGCATGGGGAGCTCCACCATCTCCCGTATCCGCTGGATTGCATCTGCCAGCCCCCCAATCTCCTCGTATGTGACCTGAGAGGCGCCGCCGACGTCACCGGTGGGCTTCTCAGCAATTGAGAGGACCGTGGAGTGCTGGACGACCACTGTGCCAGAGGGCTTTATAGAGGTCACCTTGAAGGGGATTGCACGGCCCAAGATTGGGATGAATACGGTGTCATGAAGAGTGATTGGACAGTTCAGAAGCTTGCGCTTCACGAACTCCTCAAAGCGGGGCTCCGGACGGATTGGTACAGAGGTCGGTGCCAGAGTCACGCTCTTTGCCGGCTCTTCGTGTGCCTTTGATACCTCGACCTTCTCGCTGAGGCTCACGCCCGCATTGCGTCTGATGCGGCCGTCCATCCGGATTATCTCCCGCCCCCGGTCGCCCTGATAGGCGGGCCACGCGATAGCTGCAGTAACACGCTTGCCTTTTATCTGGACAATGTCGCCGGTCCTCACTCCGAGCCGTTCCATCGAGATCGCATCGATGCGGACGATATACCGGCCGATGTCCCTGTGCTCGGCCTCTGCGACACGTAGTATGATTGACTCGACCAGTTCAACTCAACCTCCAGTCTGTGAGGCTGTCAGGGCCAGAACTAGGATGGCTGGGCATCGGTTGACCCTCATCGGGGCCGTCCTGTTCTGGCCATCCTGAAGTCTAATGAGTATTTCTGTACCATACTCCTGAAGGGGAACCATAAGCGTTATGAGTCCAGCGCCTGGTGCTGCACGACCTTGACGGTGAGAGCGGGTCTTTGGGAGTGGACATCCACAGACATGACAGTTGTAGGCTACATACGGGACAGCATCTCGACCTCGACCTGCGAGACGCCCTCAAGCGCACGTATTGCCTCTTCGATGTCCTCTGGGCCCCCCATAGACTCTTCTCTCGCAACATTCATCCGGATTGCCCTCAGACCAAAGGCTACAGGGACTATCTCAGTGGCCCGGACATCGGTCCCTTCCGGCACTGCACCTTTAATCTGTTCCAGCAAGGCATCCAGGTCAACATCTACGTCTTCGGGCATGACTTTCAGTGTGATGACGACTCGTGCCAACACAAGACCCCCTTTGCAGATTACGGTCCGACAAACCCACAGTTCGGGCACTCGTACTTGTTAGAGAACCGTCTGCAGAGCTCGCACCGCCAGATGACAAACTCACCACAGTTTGGACAGCGGAACTTCACGCTGTGCTCCTGTGGTGAGATCGAGCTGTGACACGATGTGCACCGGATTGCTCTCATGTTCGGCAAGATATCACCAAGGCCTTGACTTCTCTACATGGGTTCTCTGGCAGCCAGCAGGGAGGCGATTATAAACCTGTCGAAGGAGCATCTCGGGGTGCAGCCCGGCATGGACGGTACGCAATGTGACAGGGCAGTAGTCGGTGGTAGTACTCCAGCAGATGGGAGGCATGACTGGAAGCCATATATGGGCAGGAATGGGTGACAGGAGGTAGGAGTGCGCCCCCATGGGAACAAGACTCGGCGACATAATGGTGGCGACCACGGTCACACTGAAAGACCTCGCTGGGAAGACCATAGCAGTAGACGCATTCAACACGCTGTACCAGTTCCTGTCAACAATCCGCCAGCCGGACGGGACACCGCTGATGGACCGGGAGGGACGGGTGACGAGCCATCTGTCCGGACTGTTCTACCGCAATGTGAACCTCATCGAACATGACCTCCGACTAGTATACGTATTCGATGGCGAGGCCCCGGTACTCAAGGCGGAGGAGGTCGAGAAACGGCGGGAACGCCGAGAGGCGGCAAGATTGGAGTGGGAGCGTGCAAAGGAGGAGGGACGCATTGAAGACGCGTTCAAGGCTGCAAGGGCCAGCTCACGGCTGACGGCCGAGATGATTGAGGAGAGCAAGGCCCTCCTACAGGCACTGGGCATACCTGTGGTGCAGGCCCCGTCCGAGGGAGAGGCCCTCGCAGCACAGATGGCCCGCGAAGGTATTGTGTGGGCGAGTGCAAGCCAGGACAACGACGCGCTCCTGTACAACTGCCCGCGGATGGTGCGGAACCTCTCCATCAGCGGCCGGCGTCGTGGGCGTGGTGCAAAACAGAAGACTGTCCAGCCAGAGATCATAGACCTTGACAATAACCTCCGCACACTCGGCATTACACGGGAGCAGCTCGTAGACATTGCAATCCTAGTGGGGACGGACTACAACCCGGGCGTGAAGGGCGTGGGGCCAAAGACGGCACTGAAACTCGTGACCAAATACGGCTGCCTTGAGCGCATCGAGGAGGAGAAGGGCCTCCGGCTTGACATCCCATATCAGAAGATACGTGATATTTTCCTGAAACCCCTTGAGACCGAGTTGGAGCCGATAGAGTGGAAAAGGCCAGACCCCGAGAGAGTGATGGAAATACTGTGTGACAGACACGACTTCAATATGGACAGGGTCGAACGGGCTCTTGAGAGGCTGACAGCACGTGCGAGGGAAACGGACGGCAGGCAGAGTTCGCTCACAGAGTTCTTCTAGTGCAGACTGGCTGACTCTCCGGGGTGGGTATGCCGGGTGGAGCATGTGCGTTTATAAGAAACAAGGTGTGGAGGAATACGGCGTTCGCAAGACGGCCCACGCTGTAGCCGACCGCACTATGGCGTGTGCCCAGAGTTCCCTGTAGTCCATTGGTGGTGCCACTTGACCCGAGAGAGATTGACTGCCATGAGAGCGTCCGTGAAAGACATCATCACGGGGCGCTATGATGACAACAATGGGCCGTGCGTAATCTCACAGATGGGAATAGAGCTCAGACGAGTCGCACTCGTGGGGCACATCGTCGACAAGCTGTATAAGGACAACTATGCAAGCCTCACGCTTGACGATGGGACTGAAACAATCAGACTGAAGGTCTGGGGGCCTGATGCGCATGCGCTCGAGGCCTTTGACGTCTCAGACCTCGTGCTTGTAGTTGGCAAGGTGCGCATGTACCAGGAGGAGTTGTTTGTAGCACCGGAACTCCTCCGCAGGCTCGACGACCCCAACTTTATGACACTGCACCTGCTGGAACGCTATCACACCATTCTCACGAGGGGGAGGCGTGTGGGTGCGGTCGTGACCGATGTGCGGCCCTTGGAAACAGCTGGCCAAACGGACAGCACAGCAACGGAGGACACAGGCCGTCCAGCAGTGTCGTCGGCCCCGGCCGCACCTGAGATGACAGGCGTCCTGTCAGAAGACATACTACAGTACATCAAAGCCAATGAGGGGACTGATGGCGTGGCCATCATGGACATTGTCACACACTTTGAGGCATTGGGTTACGAGAGGTCGGAAATCCAACTTGAGGTGATGTCCCTGTTGAGCGAGGGCATCATAATGGAGAAGGCAATCGGTCGGTACGCCAGTCTGTAGCTGGAGCCACCGACGCCACCGCAGGTCAGACACTCACACAAATCAGAAGGTTCAATAGACAACCCAAGGAGAGAGTCAGACATGGACGAATACAATCGCCTCCTTGAAAGAGCACGGTCGATGATTCCGGAGGACGCGTTCAAGAGGTCTGGAGAACGGTTCCAAGTGCCTGAAGTGCAGGTGATGATACAGGGCAACCGCACTTTCTGGCAGAACTTTCAGGAGATAATCATGGTACTCAACCGCAAGGGGAAAGAAGTGCTGAAGTACATGGCAGGCCAGCTCGCCACGGCAGGCACAGTCGAGGGCAGCACGGCAGTGTTCAATGGAGCATTCCCACGTTCTCTCATCCAAGAGGTGCTAGAGCGGTACATAGAGGCATATGTGAGGTGTCCGGTATGCACCCGGCCTGACACGACGATAGTCAAGGACAAGAATGCATACTATCTACAGTGCTCGGCGTGTGGTGCAAA
Source organism: Promethearchaeota archaeon (assembly GCA_027031765.1). Lineage (GTDB taxonomy): Archaea > Asgardarchaeota > Thorarchaeia > Thorarchaeales > Thorarchaeaceae > JALVPN01. The sequence continues at coordinate 35,281 of JALVPN010000144.1, forward strand.
GACCTCAATCAGGCCAATCTAGAGTGGCACCGCGAATTTGATATTTCAGGAGTACAGAAGATAACCTGGAGACAGTGCAGTGACCGATGACCCCCAAAGGTTCTACCTGAAGGTGCACCCCAGGTTTGGGCACTACCTGGTAGCAATATGTGACAAGGCACTGCTGGGACGGACACTCGTTGATGGGGACATTGAGTTCAATGTGTCAGAGAAGTTCTATGGGGGGGAGCTTGTTGATGTCGAGACCTGTCTCCAGCACCTCCGAAAAGCGACCATTGTAAATATGATTGGTGAGGAGAGTGTGTCAATTGCAATCGAGGCCGGGCTCGTCCACCGCAATGCAGTGCTGTACATCGATGGCCATCCACACGCCCAGTGGATGAAACTATAGTGCAGCCCGCTAGTGCTGGTGAGCACCGCGTCCCCGACACAGACGGTCGGCACCAAGCGGCAGGCTCTGTCCCCCCAGGAAGTTCTCTATCGCTTCACGCACACTCGTACCAGTTGCCCGCACCACACTCATCCCGACCTGCTGCGAGTATGCAAACGGGCGCATGCCCATCCCGCCAGTCACAAGGACTCTCACACCCCTTCTGGCAAGGAGGTCGATGGGGCCCGAACACGACTCGTGGCCAACATTCGGGATAGACTCGACACTGGTAATCTGACCATCGCGGACGGTCGCAACTATGAACGCCGCACAGTGGCCAAAGTGTGCGCTTACAGGGCTCTCAAGACCACGGTCTGTATCTGCTGGCACAGCGACTTTCATCTCTGACACTGTATCACCACTACTGTAACTCTGATGTGCGCTCCGGTTTCGTCCCGCCAAGACAGCAATATAGTAGTTTCTGTCCATCTGGTGGCCAGACACACTGGTTTGCCTACTGGAAGAGAGGCGAGAGATGGAGGAACAGTACGACCGGTGCAAGAATCAGGGAGCGCACCATGAGAGAGTGGCCCCGTTCCTTGAGGTCGCCCGACGCAGGGTTGAAGTACAGGATGGCGCCGACTAGAAAACAGACCGCTGACACAGCGTCGGCAGCATACAGGGCGAGGCCCACAAGTTCCGCATCGGGCACATGGAGTACACGGATCCATATGTCCATGCTCTGGTCAATGCTCAGGGGCTGGAGGCCCAGCAGTCCACTTACCAAGGGGGTCAGGACCGGGCCCAGGACACACAGTCCAACACCAAGTATGACAAACTGTTTTGCAGCCGAGTCACCGAGTCCAGTGGCAAAGATGGTCATACCGACGAGGATTAAGAGCATGTAGCCGCGGACCGTGAATATCAGGAGGAACGCATAGGCGACCTCAAAGACCTCCCGTACTGGAAAGGTTGGGAGCTGTGGATCAATTACCTGTAGGAGCAGGCTCATGCCAACGCTGGACAGTGACAACGTTCCCACATGGAACAGTTGCTGGGGGTAGATTTAATCACCACGAATGTCTGTGCCCTGGATCAGTGTGCGGAGGTCATCGGCCATGACGGGCCGGAGGCGTTGTGAACGGAGGGCTGCTGCTGGGTGGTACGTCACAAAGAAGAGTTGGCCAGAAGCCCCTTCGTAGAACCGGCCATGTGCTTCGGAAATCTTCCATGGGCCTACCAGTGTATTGACCGCCACCGAGCCCAAGAGCACAACGACCTTGGGCCTGAGGACTGAAATCTGGCTTTCCAAGTATGGCAGACACGCACGAATTTCAGAGCTGGTAGGTGTGCGGTTCATCGGGGGACGACACTTGAGCACTGAGGTTATGAAGACATCCTTCCGGTCGAGGCCGACCTCACTGAGGAGTCCTGTCAGGAGTCGACCCGAACGTCCGACAAAGGGACGGCCCAGTTCGTCCTCTCTTGCACCCGGCGCTTCGCCGACAAACATGAAGACGGGACGTGGTGACCCCTCTCCAGGCACTGGGTTGGTGCGCGACTTGTGGAGGGGACACAGCGTACATGTCTGGATGCGTGCATGGATTGCTTCGAGCTCTGGACACTCCATCGTCAGACCGACCCGACATGTCTGTGTCACGCATGACATCCAATAAGTGCCACGGATGCCTATGTCACACAGGCCGGAGAGATACCATCTCATGGGCGGGTCTTTGCATCTATGGCCCAGGAGTCGGGAGGACAGCGTCGAACTCTGAGAGCTCCTTGAGCAGCCTCTGGAACTCAAGGTCCATCTTTTCCTCAATCTTGTCCATTGTGTCCTCGAAGGAGTCCCAAGGTGCAATCTTCATCCGGGCGATGTTGTCAAGTACGCTGAACTCAAGGATTCGGCGCACGCTGGCGCCCATCTTCACGGCCTCGAACATCTTGCGAGAGAACTGGATGATGATGCGCAACATCCGGTAGGTCTTGCGGATTGGGCAGTACGTGTCAATCTCATGCAGGGCGCTCTGGGTCAGGAAGTCCTCCTTTATCATCCGTGCAGCCTCAAGGACTGCTCTCTCAGACTCGGGTAGTGCATCGGGCCCGACAAGTTGGACAATCTCACGCAGTTCCTGGTCTTTCTGCAGGATTGCCATTGCCTCTCGTACTAGGTCGGGCCAGTCATCTCCCAAGTGTTCCCGGTGCCACTTCTCAAGGATGCCATGATACAACGAGTAGCTTGTTAGCGTATTGATGGCGGGGAAGAAGCGTCGTGCAGCAAGGTCTTTGTCGAGGGCCCAGAACACCTTCACGATGCGGAGGGTCGCCTGAGTCACAGGTTCGGAGAAGTCGCCACCAGGCGGAGAAACGGCCCCGCAGATTGTGACAGAGCCGACGCGGTTGTCAGAGCCGAGTGTCCGGACACGACCACCACGTTCATAGAACTGGGCCAGACGAGAGCCGAGGTAGGCCGGGTAGCCCTCTTCAGATGGCAACTGTCCAAGGCGGCCGGAAATCTCACGGAGGGCCTCAGCCCACCGGGAGGTCGAGTCGGCCATGAGTGCAACGTCGAACCCCTGGTCACGGAAGTACTCGGCAATCGTGACGGCAACATAGATTGACGCCTCACGTGCTGCCACAGGCATGTTCGATGTGTTGGCAATGAGAACCGTGCGTTCCATGAGGGGCTTTCCAGTAATGGGGTCTTTAAGTTCGGGCCACTCTTCCAGTGCCTCTGTCATCTCGTTGCCGCGCTCACCGCACCCGACATAGACTACCACCTGCGCATCAGCCCACTTTGCAAACTGGTGCAGGGTCACGGTCTTGCCGGTACCAAAGCCCCCAGGGATGGCCCCAGTACCGCCCTTCGCCTGCGGCATGAACGTGTCAATCACTCGCTGTCCGGTTATCAGTGGGGTGTCAAGGGGCACACGCTCCTTGAAAGGACGACCGGTACGCACCGGGGTGCGCTGGAGCATTGTGACCTCGTGGACATCACCGTCTGAGCCGCGAATCCGGCATATAGGCTCAACAATCGTATATTCCCCAGGCGATACAATCTCAACGACCTCACCCTCTACGCCCAGCGGGACGAGGATTTTCGAGGTTATGATGCCTGTTTCGGGCACCTCTCCCAAGATGTCACCCGGCACGACCTTACGGCCAACCTGCACACTCGGGGTAAACTCCCACTTCTTTGACCTGTCCAAGGCAGGGACACTCAGACCGCGTGTGATGAAGTCGCCAGACATCTCCCGGAGTTTCGGGAGGGGACGCTGGATGCCGTCGAATATTGCGCCGAGGAGACCGGGGCCCAGTTCCACTGACAACGCGTCACCGGTCGCCACCACAGGCTCACCCGGTGCAATACCGGATGTCTCCTCATAGACCTGCACCGTGGCCTCGTCCTCAGCCACTTCTATGACCTCGCCGACAAGGCCATCACGACCCACTCGTACGACCTCGTACATGCGGAGGCCGGGGAGGCCTCTGACCCTCACAACAGGGCCCGCGATACTCTCAATCTCGCCAGTATTCTCAGTCATTATAGTCCGGACTCCAGAACTGAACTAGATCTTGACCTCAATGCCCACCGCCCTGCGGATCAGCTCACGCACCACATGGTCATGAACACCGGTAGAACCGTCCCGGTCAGGGATTAACAGGATTACTGGGACTGGTGCCCGCGACAGTTCGAGGATTGTGTCCTCGACGGGCTCGGCAAGACGCTCGGTGATCAGTATGAGACCGACCCCGGGGTCTCTGAAGTAATCTACTAGACGACGTCGGGTCTCTTCAGGCGACTTGGGGACTGCAGACTCATGGACACCGGCCATCTTCAGTCCCACGACCGTATCCCGGTCGCCAATCACAGCAATCTTTGCTCCGACCATGGGGCCTCACATCAACACCAGAGTCTCGCGAGTCCACAGGGAATCCTCTAAAAACTGTTTCCAAGACACCCCTCTATGACGGGCCTGTCAGTTGTTCAATGATGTCCTCCTCTTCGACGAGGTTCCAACAGTAGAGACACTTGAGGACAACTGGGAACCGGGACACTACTTGGTACTTTGCAACAATTGGCTCTCGTTCCTTATTCGTGATGCACCTTGGGTTGGGACAGCGCACAACGTCGAAGATGGTATCGGGGAGTTTGACACGGGTCTTCTTCACAACCTCGGAGGCCTCAATGATGTTGATTGTCGCGTCTGGAGCGACGAGCGCAATCTTGGCGACCTCTGACTCTTCCAGTGTACGGTTCTCAATCTTGACTATGTCCTTGCTGCCAATCTTTGAGCTCGTGATGTTCATCGCAATGGTGACGATGTTGCCCTCTTTTCCGGTTATACCAAGTATCTTCAGCACTTCAAGAGCATGACCCGCACGTATGTGGTCGATTACAGTCCCATCCTTGATCTTTACTATTCGGATCCCGCCCACTTTCTCTCGGTCGCTCAAACCACTCGCACCACTGTGACCCTTGAGGGACGGCTTTTTAGGCGTTTTTGTGGGAGCGTGACTGTCCAGCTCCCATCTGTCAGTCGCAAAGGTTGATATGTGCAACATAGGGAGCACACGCAGAGATGGTGATTGAGAAGTGGTCCTTGAACGTCTGGGGCGGTCGTTGAACTCGGCCCTGAAGAGGCTGTTTGGAGCCACCGTTGTCGATGAGGCGCTCGTGAAGGAGCTCGTACGTGACATCCAGAGGGCCCTCCTGCAGGCCGACGTAGATGTCACCCTTGTGATGGCAATCACTGAGAGAGTCCAGAAACAGGCACTGGACGAGACCCTGCCCCGGGGTGTTTCGCGGAGGGAGCACATTGTCCGGGTGGTGTGGGACACGCTGGCGTATTTCCTTGGTGAGCGGCCAGTGCCACTCACCATAACGCCGGGCAAGCCGAACGTGGTCATGTTGGTCGGGATTCAGGGCTCAGGGAAGACCACGACAGCAGCAAAGCTTGCACGGTACTATCAGAAACGAGGGATAAAGACCGGGCTGATATGTGCAGACAATTTCAGGCCCGGAGCATACAGCCAGCTCAAGCAGCTAGCAGAGAGGTCGAACATCCCGTTCTGGGGGGACGAGGGTGAGAAGAACGCCGTGAAGCTCGCAAAGAAAGGCGTCGAGTACATGAAGAAGAAGGGCATAGAGCTGATTGTCCTTGACACGTCGGGGCGGCACCGTGAGGAGGCGGGGCTCATAAAGGAGATGAGAGATATTGCACGTGCGGTCAGGCCCCAAGAGATAGTACTGGTCATCGATGGTACTCTGGGGCAGCAGGCAGGGGCCCAAGCAAGGGCATTCAAGGCAGCGACCGACATCGGCTCCATAATAGTGACCAAACTTGATGGCAGTGCGAAGGGAGGCGGTGCGCTGTCAGCAGTGGCGGCCACACAGGCCCCAATCAAGTTCATAGGGACAGGGGAGCGGATGGACGCCATCGAGCCGTTCAACCCCACGAAGTTCGTCGGCAGACTGCTCGGGATGTCTGACATCAGGGGCCTAATCGAGAAAGTGCGGGAGGCCCAGATTGAAGTCGATGAAGACGCTGCAAAACGCTTCATCAGAGAATCAGCATTGCGTCGCCGTAACTTAAAAATCTGTATTTGTTTTTCAACGCGGTTTTATACGCTTTCATCGTAAAATCGTAACCGGCGAACGCCGCCACCAACATCAACAATGTCGATTCCGGCTGATGGAAATTGGTAATCAGTTTTTT
>JALVPN010000144.1:41383-75723 GCA_027031765.1 Promethearchaeota archaeon
TCGGGCTCAAGTACAAGCTCCCGGAGGGCATTGCGGAAGTGCAGGAGGAGAACATGCGCCGGTGGGAAGTGATCATGAACTCAATGACTCGGGAGGAGCTCGACAACCCAAAGATCATCAAGTCCTCAAGGATTAAGCGGATAGCGCGGGGTGCTGGGGTCACTGCTAAGGATGTCCGTGACCTGCTGAAGCAGCACCAGCAGATGCAGAAGATGATAAAACAACTCACAAAGCAAAGACGTGGACGCAGAGGGGGAATACCCGGCATCCCGGGGTTCCCGGGGGTCTGATGGGTGCTGGGCCCAACCCCCCATAGCCGGCGTTTCGCCCTCACGTCCGGCAAGATACCAGTCACGCGCAGTACGGTGAAGTCCGGGTGGAACCATCCAGTTGTGGCACGGGCCTGCAGGTGTATCAATGTCGCACTGTTTGTGTCCCACGACCTCAGACGAAACGTCGAAATCGAGATTGTCCAGATACTTGGTGACACTGTCGAGTCAGTCCTCTTCGGTGGTGCCTCCCTCAGGCGGGTAACACCGGATGAGAGGTCGATTGCGTTCTTCCTGCTCAAGGCCTCGAACACTCTCCTTGACCTTGATGTCGGCGGACAGACAACGCTCCCGAACGGCATAGTCGTGGCAAAGATGAGGTGGGAGGACATGGTGGGGCGCCTACAGGGGGGAAGGGCGGTCTATGTGGCAAGGGGCAGGTCGCCAAGGAGTGTAGCAGTCAGTTGTTGTGGTGCAGTCTTCCTCTATGAACACGAGGAGGGAGTGTTTGCAGACCACCTTGAGGCCATGCCAGTCCCACGACCGGCCCATCCGGAACGCTTCATCCTAGATGTGAACCTTGGATGTGACAGTGCACAGTTCGGGGCGCATCTCCTGCAGACCTGTTGACACACGTTTATATGTTGACAACACCAAGATGATGGCAGCTCGAGAAAGGGACTAACACTCAATGATGAGCCCCGCATTCGAGGAACATGCCAGTAGCGGGCCGCTGGCCCAGATGGGGACATGCAGACAAGGAACACAGGCGGGTGTCAGAGTTGTGTCCGACGAATGTGTCGCCGGAGTTTGACAGACAACGACAGATCTATGAAGACACAGAGGACCTCGCGCAGCGGATAGTGGAACTGGAAAAGCTGCTGTCCCTAGCGCCGCGCCACAAAGGCGCAGAGAGGATGGTTGCTGACTACCGCAAGAAGCTGGCAAAGCTCAAGGCCGAACTGGCGAAGCGTAGAGAACAGGAGAGGGCGCGGAGGAGCGGTGGGAGCGAAGAGGGTGCAGTAAGAAAGGAGGGCGCCGGTCAGGTCTGTTTCGTAGGGGTTGCCAACAGTGGCAAGTCGGCACTCATCAATGCAGTCACGAACGCAGACCTTACAGTCGCGGACTACCCATTGTCGACACCCAGTCCCACCCCAGCAATGATGCCGTTCGAGGACATCAAGATACAGCTTGTTGAGATACCGGGACTGTTCGAGGGTGCAACAGATACCAGCATAGGAAGGCAGTCCCTGACAATAGCACGGAACACCGACTGCATCGCGCTGGTCGTTGACCTGTCACAGGACATAGAGTGGCAGATGCGCATCGTCCTCGGTGAGCTCGACAAGGCACGCATCCGACTCAACCGGGAGCCCACAGCAGTACGTATCGAACGTGTGGGGTCAGGTGGACTGGTGGTATATGGCAAGCAGTTCTATCAGGGAAACATTGACGAGGTCTACGAATACCTCAGGGCGCGTAGGATTACCAATGTCATCGTGCGCTTTCAGAAGCCGGCCACGTTCGACCAGCTGGTAGACGCGCTGGATGCGAGTGTTGCCTATGTCCGTGCACTGATCATTGCTACGAAGGGCGATGTCCCGGGCTCAGCAGAGGCGTTCGAGGAGTTGAGAAGGGAGTACGGAGACCGGTTTGAAATCGTACCCACATCCGCTGTGAAGGGTGAGAACCTCGACGCCATGAAGTGGGCACTCTACGACCACCTTGACATCCTGAGAGTGTACACGAAGGTACCGGGCCGCAAGAGAGAGGACAGACCGCTCGTACTCCCGGAGGGCTCGGTAGTAGAGGATGCGGCTAGGAAAATACACAAGGAGCTGTTTGTAAAGAGGTTCCGTGCAGCAGTCATATACCGGGAGGACGACCGCATAAAGCGGCGTCAGGTGGGACTGAGCTATCCCCTCCAAGACGGTGATGTGCTGCAACTCATGCACAGATAGGGTGTGACGAGGGAGTCGTAGCCGTGAGCGCCCTCTCAAGGATTGTAGTAGTAGTGGTGGAGCCCGAAACACCCGGGAATGTCGGTTTCGTTGCACGTGCGATGGCGAACTTTGGGGTGAGCCGGCTCCGACTGGTCGGCAATGACTGTCGAAACGAGGAGGAGGCGAGGAGGTTCGCTGTCCATGCCGTGAACGTACTAGAGTCAGCCACGGTACACGAAGACCTCAGGGGGGCACTACATGACACCGTAGCCGCGTGGGCTGCAACAGCACGGGTGGGTAGCAACCTCAGCGTAACCAGGGCAGTTGTCCCACTCCAGAGGCTGCCAGACCCGACATCGCTCGTCGGAGATGTAGCGCTGGTCTTTGGTAGGGAGAGCTCTGGACTCACGAACAACGAGATCGACCTATGCGACCTTGCTTTTTCCATCCCGACCTCACCAGCATATGCGAGTATGAACCTGAGTCATGCGGTAGCAGTGGTGTTGTACCACATCTACTCAAAGTATGCCCCACGACCACCGAGGAGGCCCACACAACAAAGGGCCGCCACAAGAGAAGAACGAGAGCAGGTCTGTAAGTTCTTCGACGAAGTTGTAGACATGTTGGGCTTCAAGGAGTTCAAGGTCCCGATTGCAAAGCGGGTGTTCAGAAACCTGGTCGGACGTGCGTATATGACGGGTCGTGAGGTCACGACACTGACAGGAACGGTGCGCAGGATTCGCGACACGGTGGCGGGGCGCAGGCCGCAGGACTAGTCTATCCCGTAGCCCAACCTGCGTTTCAGTTCAGGGTCGATTTTCTCGAAACGCAGCAGACATGGGGTCGGCATCTTGGGGGCAGCCTTCTTCAGGGCCCTGCGTGCAATCTCAACGTGCTCCCTGTTGCAACGGATGGTGATAAGTGGCTGACCTGCACGCACACGTGCAGCAAGGCCGATGGTCTTACCGAACGCCTTCCGCATCCCGTCCTGGACACGGTCGCTGCCGGCCCCGGTCAGCATCTTGTTCTCACGGAGATAGTGGAACGGCTTGACCCGGATCCGGAGGTGATACTTTGACCTCGGTACGCGCTTGCTCATATGTCGGTTCGATGCGATCCGTGCTGCCTCAAGCGCCTGATGTCGGATCTGACACTTCTCAAGTGCAACAAGTGAGATGGCAATCTCAAAGTCCCCTGCAGGGTTGCCCATGTCGAAGCTGACAATTCGGCTTGCTGGTTGACGGTGGATGTACTTCTTCCGAGTGTAGGGTGGACGGTCTTGCAGACGATAACAGTGACCCGGTCGCTTTCCCATTGCTCACCACCAAATCCGGCAGCTTGATGTGTTCTGTGGCAAGCCGGTCAGTGCGAATAAAAGGCTTGTGGCATGGGCCACAGGTTGGAGCAATGGAGTATCGCCACTCGGACCGGGTAATCCCAGTGTATCGGTCACAGAGGCACTGAAAGCAGTCCATTCAACTCTTGTTAAGATAGTGTGTGGCACGGATTTGGGGCCACATCAAAGGCCCATGTCGCTGGCGGGTAGGAGTGGGGATCAGTCCTGAGGAAGACGCGGACTGACCAACACGACTACAACACCGGACTGAGACCGCGTTCAACGGGGCATGCTTGCAAGCACAATCAGTGGAAATAGGGCTGTCGCATCACCAATCACGGTCTCGAAGTCCGCCCCGCTCTGGACTTTCTGCCATGAAACACCTTCTTGGAGAGGGGCACCACTCAGACTGCCCGCCTCCGGCCTGTCAAGAGTCATCTGGACAGCCAGGTCCAGTCCACCCTTGAGGATGGTGCTGCCCATGGTGAAGTGCTTGGTAAGACCACCCCCGAGGATTATGGCCCCGGTCTTCTTGGCCTCGGCCACCAAAGTGCCCAAGAAACGCAGGTCCTTGACAAAGTCGAGAGCGAAACGCTGCTGAGTGCTGAACGTGTAGAGGTGGAACCCGAGCATGGAGTCCATCAGGCCCGGGGAGAACACCGGGATGTCATTGAGAGAGGCCTGCCTGAGGATAGAGGAGTCATCGGAGAGGCTGGTGCCAAGTGCATGTAGGAACTCGCTTGGCGACATGCTGGTGCGCTGTTCGGACGAGAGGCTGTCAAGAAACCTGTAGATGTTCTCCTCAAGCACCTCAAAGTCATGGTTGTTAACAACGATGTCGGCTATCCGGCCCAGTCCGGCCGTACGGAGGGCCCCGTCACCAGTCATTGGTGGCACATGATAGTGTGCCCCCCCATATGCTTCTATGAGGTCATGTACTATGTTTGCGCCACTTGTTACGACGACATCCACAAGGCGCTCCCGGACAAGGTGGCATATAATCCGACGCAGACCACCGGGCACCATGGGGCCAGATAGGGAGAGGAACGTCAGACAGTCCGGGTCGTCGAACATCCTCCGGACAATTGATGCTGCCCGGCCAATACGACCGCAACCAAGTACACCGACCTCAGACATCGCGGCAACCAAGTCGCCGATAGAGGTTATGGAGGGAGGGATGTGGGTCACGCGTTCCATGGGGCACCACGGCGCCCGCTGTGTGCCGGTACATAAGTCATTCGCAAGAAAGGAGGTGGGGAGGCTCAGGTCAGTTCCGGGAGGGCAAGACCCGAGCACCCAGGGCCGCAAACGACCCGAGAGTACACCGTAGTGTGTTGATTGATAGTTTTCTCTCGTTGACAGTCCGACCGGGAGTACGTCTGAGGCGTGGAGGGGGATGGCCGAAACTATTCGGCCGGTGATGTGGCCTCGCCAGCCCGTGATGACCACACCGGCTGGTGGGTGGCAGGAGCAAGTACCACCAGCATTAATAGAAAGGACACATAGAGTTGAAACGTTATGGGGTCGCTGCTCGATGCTTTAGCATTTGAAGTGGTCATGATTGGGCTCCTGTTCCATTTCCTCTGGGTACTTGTGATGCGGTCAGCACGTGAGAAGTACCTACATGACCTGAAACTGCTCCGGCCCCCATCGTCTCGTCTTGCAAGGTACTACTCTTGGCGCATAGCTAGCAAGACAAACATTGTGATAGAGGCGGCTACATTTCTTGTGATGATGACGTCCTGCATCGTGGGAATAATGCAGCTGGTAGTCGGGTATGAGCGCATGGTGGAAGCATTCCATGTGGTGCTACTAGTGCTGGCGATATCGTGCCTTACAGTCATCCAGAACATCCGTCAGGTTGCAGATGTTGCCACTGGCGAGTCGGAACTGTTGGCGGAGATTGAGGGGGGCGACACACAGGACGGAGTTGTACGGGGGCTGTTGGAGAGCCTTGGGAACATGACCGCCAGCGACAAGAAACGGGTGCTGTTCATACTGTTCAGGCTTGCTATGACAGACAGCAGGGCTGGTCGCGTGATCAGGGACGCCCTACGTGAGGCCATGCACCAACCAATGATTGACTGGGACAATCAGTAAGTCTTATATGATGTCTGGGAGGCGTGAGTCCGAACCCAGTTACAAGTAGGAGTGACACTGCATGTCGGAGAGCGAGGCCAAAAAGGGCCTAAAAGGCGTTGTGACCAGCTACCGTAGAGGAAAGCACAAACAGAACCCGAACCAAGTACTCCTTGTCTTCGATGGTGTCACGACTAGGGCACAGGCGGCAGCGCTCGCTGGACGGAGGGTGCGGTGGGTATCACCTGTAGGGCGTGAGGTGCTGGGAAAGATCTTGGGGCCACATGGCAACAGTGGGGCAGTACGTGCCAAGTTCAGGACAAACCTCCCAGGACAGGCACTGGGGACACCGGTGTACATAGTCTAGAGTAGAGGGGTCCGACGAGTAACAACTTTTTATCCGGGTCTGCTGAGAGCTGATGTGGCTCCAATGATGGAGAATGGCTATCGTTAGGGCGTCAGGCCCGATGACGAGTCATAGTTAGACTGAGGGGCCCACCAGTGGTGACACATGTCCATGTCAAGCACACTCTGGGAGCACACTCTGAGTCTTGGGGCCAGCAATAGTTGAACACAGTAGTCTACACGTTGACATATCTGGTGGCCGGTCTGACGCTGAAGACCGGTGACGATGTACTCGACGAGCTCGACATGCCATGGCTAGCATGGACCCCGCTGGTCCTGTCAGGACTGATGTTCGGACTCATAATGACCGTTTCACAGTGGGATTTTGCACTGATGACCGCAATAGTGATAGGGGTCACACTCGCGGGCAAGGTGAACAGGGTGGAGTTCGCTGGCGGGTTCATTGCACTAGTGGCTGTGCTGGTCTTCGTCGGCCCGCCAACAGTCACCGACCTGGGGGGCTGGGTCACCTTGGTCATTGTGCTGCTCATTGCAGCAGCTGCAGACGAGGCCGCTGGTAACTGGACCGAGGGGCGGGGTACTTCACCCCTCACATGGCTCCTTGAACACCGTTTCGTACTGAAAGCATGCGCATTGTCGGTCATACCAATATGGCCACAGTTCCTCCCAGCCGGTCTTGGACTCTGGGTGTTCGATGCAGGGTATGAGATGGCCGGGACACTGGTGAAACGGGCTCAGTCAAGGAGCTGATATGCCAGGCTGCAGCACACATCAAAGAACTCCGGTACAAGGCCCATCGCCACTGCGGTATCGACCCCCTCCTGGCTCACGTAGGCAATCCCGTTGACCCCGGCACGGACAGCAAACTTGTCGGTCTCGACCTTGTGTTGCCCGAGTGGCCGTGCACAGCCCAAGAGTAGCGGGACATCGGCAAGGCCGAGACGTGCTATGACCATGAGGCGTGCAATGTCCTCAGGCGAAGGGGGGTTGACGTGCGCCATTGGAGTGTGACGGAGAGGGCTCAGTACAATCAGGACTACAGCAGCAGGATGGGTCTCGGATATGATGTGGAGGGCTTGGAGCTCGCCGTTCAGGCGACCATAGTCCAGGCCGACCAAGACATGTGGGACAACAGGGACACCAGCACGTTGCAGGTACAATAGTGACTCCCGCATCAGACGAGGGCCGTCATCCAAGTGGTACACAGAACGGGACACACTACTGCTGCCTATCACGTCGAGCATCGCTGCATCGACACCCGCCCTCGCAAGGCCCTCGGCAGTCTGGCGTGTGACCAGACCCGTATGTACGACTACCCTCAGGCCGAGTTCGTGTCTGGCCGCTGATATGGTATCGATGAAGCGTGCAAGCGGTACATGACCCGCAATGTCAGCCCCCCCACTGATTAGGACGCCCTCGCCGCCAGCCTCTGCGACCTGTCTGCAGGCCTCTAGGAGTTCCTTGGGAGTTGGCGCGGGTATCATGGCCCCTAGGAGGCGCCCTCTACAGTGGTCACACTGGAGGGCACACGATGTACCAGTGATGCTCAGGGACACAAAGTTGTGGCGGCTCTTCTGCTGGTGTGATAGGATCTGATACGGATAGCCCGTGGGGCTGAAACAGAGGAGCCTGTGCCCATGACGCGAAGTGCGGAGAGAGAATGCTCGTTCCATCCATCGTTGGAAGTCTGTTGGAGAGGCGCCAAGGACTAGGGGGCCCTGCTCAAGGATGTTGAAGCCGGTCATGGTGCGTGGGCTGCTGGTCTAAGAAACGCTATTAGGGTTATGATGTCAGTGTACGACAACTACAAGTAGTGGTAGGAAAACGGGTCGGTGAACAACAACAGGAGGACGAACGCTTGTCTGGGTGTGACACTTCCGGCCTCGACGTGTTCTTCAATGCCAAGAGCGTAGCAGTCTACGGTGCATCAGCAACACCCAACAGTGTTGGTCAAGCAATCATCCAGAACTTCATCAAACCCCAGTATGAGGGCAAGGTCTTCGGTGTGAACCCGAAGTACAGGACAGTCCTGGGTGTGGACTGCTACCCGACACTGCAGGACATCCCGGACGAGGTCGACCTAGTGATAGTTGCAGTGCCGGCCAGGATAACGCCACGGGTGTTCGAGGACATTGCAGCAAAGGGAGTGAGAGCGGCCATTGTAATATCAGGCGGGTTCTCGGAAACCGGCCCACGGGGTGCCATGCTTGAAGACGAGATTGTCAGGATTGGCAAAGAGCACGGGATCAGGATAATCGGGCCCAACTGCATAGGTGTTGTTGACACGCACACACATATTGACACGTTCTTTCTGCCGGAGTACCGCTGTGGGCGGCCCAAGGCCAGCAGTACTGCGAACATATCGTTGGTGTCACAGTCAGGTGCCTTTGCAGCAGCAATATCAGACTGGACATCCGAACTCGGGATTGGTGTGAGCAAGATTATCAGTCTTGGCAACAAGTGCGATGTGGATGATGACGACCTCCTATGCTATCTGGGAAACGACCCGTCAACCCAGGTGATATGTTTCTATACGGAGGGCTATGACCTTGGGAAGGGACGCACCTTCTTCGAGACCGCAAGAAGGGTCACACAACAGAAGCCGGTGATTGTTGTCAAGTCAGGACGCAGTGAAAGAGCAAAGGAGGCCGCAAGCTCGCACACCGGGTCACTTGCTGGGCTGGACAGCATTGCTGACGCAGCATATCGTCAGGCCGGGGTAATCCGGGCCACAGAGTTCGAGGAGATGTTTGTGATGGCGAAGGCACTGGCGATGCAACCACCAGCAAAAGGGGACCGGGTGCTCATCGTCACAAACGGAGGGGGACTGGGAGTAATGACCACAGATGCGCTCGAGTCGCTGGGCCTGGCGGTGCCACACCCCTCGGGCGAGCTCAGGGCGCGACTGGAAGAACGGCTCCCCTCGTACTGCGCACTGGGAAACCCGTGCGATGTTGTGGGTGACACTGATGCTGGACGGTATGACGTAGTCTTCGAGGAGGCAATCCGCAGTGGAGAGTACGACCTCTTTGTGGTGGGAATGCTGCTACAGACACCAAGCCTCGGAATGGAGATTACGAACCACATTGCTAACTATCAGAAACAGTCTGGGCTCCCGTTCGTGGTGGTATCAATGGGTGGTAGCTTCACGAGGAAGGCCGGTGAAATCCTTGAGCTCATGGGTGTCCCCACCTATTCCACAGGCGAGAAGGGCGCGCTTGCAGCAAAGGCGCTCGTCAGATACGGTGAGATAAGGTACGGCAACGAGTTCCACAGGACTGTTACAAGCGAGAAACCATAAATACGAGCGTCAGACCGACTATGCGCACACGAGGCCTGATATTCATGAAGACCGTCAAGAAGATCTTCAAGACAGCCCTTGATGAAGGGCGGACATTCGTCCTGGAGGACGAGGCAAAGAGAGTAATGAGGGAGTATGGGATTCCGGTCCCACCATTCGCCCCGGCGGCGACGGAAGACGAGGCCGTAGCGAGAGCAAATGAGATTGGATACCCCGTCGTGCTCAAGATACTCTCGAAAGACATCATGCACAAGTCGGATGCCGGTGGTGTCAAAGTCAACCTGAACAGCGACGAGGAAGTGAGGAGGGCATTCCAGGAGATCATGGAAAATGCCACGCAGTATGGAAAGGAGAAAGGTATTGATGTCGACCTGAGCCGCGGGGTCATTGTCACACGTTTTGTTGAGATGGGGACAGAGACCATTGTTGGTGTGACGAAAGACCCTCAGTTTGGCCATGCGCTGATGTTTGGACTCGGCGGGATATTTGTCGAAGTGCTAAAAGATGTCACATTCCGACTGATACCACTTACAGAAATCGATGCCCGCGAGATGGTCTACGAGATAAAGGCCAAGAAGATACTGGAGGGGATACGTGGACAGCCACCACGCGACATTGACGCCCTCGTGGAGATAATGCTCACAGTATCAAAGATGGTCGAGGAAAACCCTGAGATTGTAGAGATGGACTGCAATCCCACCATCGTATATGAACAGGGGAAGGGTGCGGTCGTTGTCGATGCACGCATGGTAATTGAGAGTGCCTCTAGTGACTGAGCAGTGAGCCCAGCAGGCGGCTCAAGAGTATCAGGCCTCTCCTCAAGTCTGATGGGCTGATGCGTCCGGACGCAGCGGGGCCCGTCGCGATGGCGAGCAGTAGGAGGAGCGACATGAGCCGAGTCACAAACAGGGTGTGCTCTAGGTGGAAGTCGCGGTTGCCACTCGCATCGACTATCAGGAGTTCGAGGCGTCTCATCAGCGGCTCAAGGTAGTCTGCCAGCCCCGAGGTGTTGTGTAGTCTTTTCAGGGCCTGCGTCACAGCCTGCGGGTCTTGCAGGAAGTCCAGTGGGACTCCAACCGCCCCCAGCAGTGCGAGGCCCCTGTGGGTCACTCGCTCGTAGTCTGACGCGCCAAGCTGTTCCATGGCCGAGGCAGCCGCATGACATTGTGCGAGTATCCGGAGTGAGCCAGTGAGCACCTCCCGGACGATGCGCGGTCGCGTCGGGACAACTGGTGAGATGTGGACTGCATGTGACCGTTCAAGATGAGCTGCCATTGAAGAGTCGAGCTGTGACTCGAAGTCTGGAGCCAGGATGACATCAGCAGCCTTGAGGAGTATGGGATGGGTGCCTACACGGCGGACGGCGACTAATGCCCTGAACTCGTCCGGGTCGACATGGAAGAGCAGGACGCGTGTGACATCATAGGCCCGTTCAAAGTCGTTCTCTGTAGTGGAGCTGCGTCCCCGGAGAAATGAGAGCAGAGAACACAGTATCGTCCAGATAGATACCAGCGACTCGCACATACCATCACATGCTGCCCGGTCGTTGACCTCATGTTCATCAAGGAAACGGGCAAGCCGGTCGACCGCACCGCCGAGGCGGCTCATGGTCGGCCCATCAATGGTGACCGCCGCGAGGGAGTCGAGGGACTCGCGAGGACTGCGTGTTGGCGGCCGCAGCACGAAGAACGGTTGGCGCCGGTCAAGTGACCACCACCTTGATGTCGAGGCGAAGTAGTCAAGGAGGTCTATGCTCGCGGTCAAGTCGTCCATGCCAGTGGTGTTGCGTCCGTCCAGATAGGCCAAGAGGCGTGAGAAGAGCGAGAGAAACCGTGCGACATGGACGCGGACCGGGGTGCCGGCCAGTTTTGCGTCTGTGAAGTGGCCCGAAATCGTATTGATATGGGCCAGACATCCTTCATCTAGGGAGGTCGCAATGATGCCACGGTACACATCGATTGGTCTTCTAGCCAGCGTCTGTGCCTCCTAGAGTGGAGAGGTGATGCTCATGACGGACGCGCGAGGAGTGAACGGGGGGAGGGATAACAGTGTCCAGTAAAAACAGTGTGTATTGCGTGGGGTGGTGGGGACCGACCAGAACCTACTTGCCAAAACGACGGGTCCTGTGCTCGTAGGACCGCAACGCACGCCAGATGTCAATCCGTCGGACTGCTGGCCAATAGACCTGGGCGAAGTACAGTTCGGAGTATGCAGACTGCCACAGGAGGAACCCGGAGAGGCGTTCCTCGCCGGATGTGCGGATGATCAGGTCGGGGTCGGGGATGCCACTTGTGTAGAGGTGGCGTTCAATGACCTGCTCGTCGATGTCGGAGGGAGCAAGCTCCCCAACGGCAATCTTCTCACCAATAGCCCTGACAGCATCGACCAGCTCAGTGCGTCCTGAGTAGCCAATGGCAACGTTGAGGATGTGGTCGCTGTAGGCCGCGGTCTCTGCTTCTGCCATCCGTATGGCCTCCTGCACATCGGGGGGGAGGAGGTCCACCCGACCTATGGCATTGATACGGACGCGGTGCTTGTGTACATCAGGGTTTCCAACGACCTCTCTGAACTTCTCCTTTGCAATATGCATGATGTGAGAGACCTCTTCTCTGGAACGCCGGAAGTTCTCAACGGAGAAGGCATAGAGCGTGCAGACCTTGACGCCAGCTTCCCACAGGATACGGAGCACTTCCATGACCTTCTGAGCACCCTTCTGGTGACCGAACCATGGGGCGTCTACACCGTGCTCGCGGGCGTATCGTCTGTTGCCGTCGAGGATTATGCCCACATGCCGGGGCGCCCTTTCTTTGTTCAGTTGCCTGTGCAACCAGAACTCATAGAGCCGGTAGACCGGACCAGTGAGGTTCAATGCTCCGCGCACCTCTCTTCATTCAAGATGTGAGTGCTCGACATCAGCAGCTGACTGGAAAACGGCTGGGCCTCCGAGGACGGGACTCGACACAGCCCGGCCGGCCTTCATTGAGAGGCCAAGGCAGTGGGAGCTGCCAGTTTCACGTCAGCACATGACAGCCACATCTCTCACAGAATAGGTTCCAATGATGCCCTAATAGGCTTGATGCTCCGGAAACGGCAGACTATATCATCTTGGCAATCTTGTCGGCCGCCCGTTTCATGTCTAGGAAGATGAGGCCGAGCTTTGCATTTGCAGTTGTGGACACTGTAAGGCACGCATTCATCCCGGCCTGGACCACAAGCAGCCAGCCGTCGGCCCCCTTGATGTTCACCTGTTCAAGAGTGCCCTTGCCGAGTTCGATGGCAGCCTTCTCACCCAAGGTCAGCATGGCTGCCGTCATGGCGGCCACCTTTGCTTCGTCCACATCAGTGGGCAGGGCAGACACGATTGGCAGCCCCTCAACACTCACAATGGCACATGCCTCAATCTCAGGAATACTTCCCTGTAGCTCGTTGAGCACACCTTCAAGAGTATCTTCGCGTGTTTCACTCAATTAGCCCCACCTCACTTGTACAACCGCTTGAGGATTACCTCGCGCGCTATCGCTTGGAATGCGCGCTTCACACCCACACCTTGGACAGCGATGGTCTCGTAGATTGGGACGTTCCCGCCAAGTCCCAGCAGGTCAAGCATCTCCTCGCGGGACATCCGGTTTGGCAAGTCCCGCTTGTTGAGCATCACCACAATGGGGATTTCGCGCCCCAACGCATCCCCGAGGAACAGTTTGAGTTCCTCAAAGCTCTCGACGTTCTCCTCGCGTTGATCCGGGGACGAGTCGGCAACAAAGAGGATGCCATCCGCTCCTTGTAGGACGACCTTCCTCTGATGGCGGTGTCTCTTCTGACCGGCAACCGTGAACACATCAAAGAGCACGCGACCACCGGCACTCATCGGGACATAGTCAAAGAACAGAGTCCGGTTCGTTTCGTCCTCAATCGCAGTGAACTCGCCCTTCTGTAACCCCTCGACCTTGCCATACAGCCATCTCAGTGCAGTGGTCTTTCCACCCAGCGAGGGGCCATAGAAGACCAGTTTGAGATGGATGCGACCTTCGGTATCACGCCGTATTGTAAACACCTCACTGTTCCACTGCGTTGTTAGTCACCGGGACAGGGCCCGGAGAGATCATCGAGAGATGCGGACTCCATGCCACTAAGGACGCGCGACTGATACGGGCCTCGCGGCCCGGCAGGATGGTCAGGACCCAGTGTGATGGCCAGAGTCCGGGGTTGAGTGTTCTAGATTTCAGTCCAATAAAAGCCTTTGTGGCACAGGCCACTGTTGGTGTGTCGAACCAAGGACAGCTTGGGACAGACAGGGCCATTGTAAGTGGCAGGTGGAAGTTGACAGATGACTCGTTGGACATTGTTCCGGCCACACTATCGCATGCTCTCATCCGCCAGCAGTGGGCACTATGACCATATTGGGTAGCTGTGACCCGTACGGTCGGGACGATACCAGCGCCCCTACTGGAATAGAGGCTCACACGCGCTCCAACTTTGCCAGAGCTGACCGCAGGTCTTCCTCGTCGATGTCCTTGTCCTTGCCAGGGGCCTCAACACCCTCGACCGAGAGGAACTCGTCCAGCTCGCGGGCAAGCTGTGCGCCCTGCTTCTTCATTACAAGACGGATGAGCCCAATGTTGACCTCGGCTTCCGACACAACGCACAGCACACCTTTCCCGCAGGCGGAGGCGAAAATCTTGCCCTGAGAGAACTCTGAGGTGACAATCTCAAGCTCACCGATCTGTAGGTTCTTGCCCTGTTCCTCACTGGCACAGAAGACGGCACTGGCAATCGCACCGATAGAGTCAACATCAACGGGGTAGTAGCTCAACTTTGACACGTTGGCAATTGTGAGTCCCGTCTTGTCAACCAGGATTACTTTCTTGATACCTTTGTCTTGCTTGATTATCTCGGTAAGGATCTTGTCGAAAGCCTTTGGATCAGTCATGATGTCAACCCCACTTATGCATTCTTCAGAACCACTAGTATCAGGCCTTCTCGTGGTTCCGGTGCGATGTTTATCTGTCCTTTGGAAGTGTCAAGAGTGAGGAACGAGAGGCTCCCCTCTTTCAACTCCCTCACGGCGTCAAGGGCCTTGCCGACCAGAGAAGTGATTATTGCAGCAACACTCTCGGTGGTCTCTGGGTCGAGGTCGCTACTCAAGGGTAGGCCTTCCATCGTGGTGACCACTACTCCACGGACGCCCTCTTGAGCCTTAATCTTGTTGAGGATTCCCTCAAGTTTCTCTTGGCTAATCAACGATGGTATCACCGCTGCTGTCAATGGTGCTTCCAACGCATTTTTCGTACTCTTTCTGGGTATTTGAGAGTTGTGATTATTATCTCTGCGTATCGGCTGCACGCTGCACGTAGTAGCAGCCTGTACACTGCAAAGGGAGTGGCCAGAAATAAAGCTGCTCCTACTCGTCGTCATCGTCCTCCTCGTCGTCCTCACGCACCAGTTCATCAAGTCGTGCACGCATCTTTGAGATGTTCATGGACGCCATCATATCCCTGGCCATTGCGGCCCGGAATGGTGGGGCTGCTGCAGCCTCTGCCTGCACCTGAATCTGCTCCTCAAGGTCTTCTTCCTGTTCGGCCATTATGCGGTCGGCCGTTTCAAAGGACTCACGTGCATGAGAGGGCGCAGCAGCAGCCATGGCACGCAGGACATGTCGCAATTCCCGGATTTTTGATGCTCCGGCCTCTTGGTGCCCATGAAATGCCTCCTCCCCCGCCTTCTGTACAGCAAAGGCTGCTGAGAGGGTCGGGTCAAACGATGCGAGGAGTTCATCCTCCCGGCGTGCAACTTTCAGTTCCGTGGTGACGGCCCGGAGATGGCGCGCACCCTCATCGTCGGTGTATTCGACCTGTATCTGGATTGGGACTGTTTCGGACTCGATTTCGTGTGTTGGTTCCATGGAGAGATAGATCTCATGGGTATCGGCTACAGCACCGATACGGCTGCTCCGTGCCCCCGCCAGTGAGCGGGCCGCCTCAGGGGAAAGGCCGGACACTTCGCCAACACGCACCCCGGGTGGTGTGATGACCCGGACTTCGACATCGCGACCGAGAATGCTGGCCCCAGACAGACGGGCCATGTACTTGTCCAGTTCCGAGGGCGTGACGTAGTACATCTGTCCGCCCGTTATCTCAGGAATGAGTCCGATGGTCTGTAGTTCCATTCCTGACCCTGATGCGATGCCCACCACATCGAAGATGACACCCACATCATTGAACATCCGGGCAATCTGCTCATAGAACTCCTTGGCCGGGGTGACCTGATAGCCCTCCAATGCGCCAACGCCCTCATTTGCAAGCCCATCGGTAAGGAGCACCACACGGCCCACTCCGCGGTGTTTCGCAATGACATATGCTGCGGCGACAGCGGGTCCAAGGGCTGTGCCACCCTTGTCACGCAGTTGCCGGACATGGTGCTTCAGGCGGTCTGCATTGGTACCCACAGGGATCATCTTCACACGGTCCAGGAGCCTGCGGGTGGCGTCCATGACCCGTTCCAAGCTGGCATAACTGCCAGGGGGTATCTGGATGGGCGCCCCGGTCTCAAGGTCACGTATCACCACGCTGCTCTCGAACTCAATAAGACCGAACATGGTCTCGGGAGAGTTTGCGGCAAGGCTGTCAATGGAGTTACTTAGACTGCGCTTCACAGCTGCAAGATTGGCGCCGGCCATGGAACCAGAAACATCAATCACTGCAAGGAATGCCTTTCCAGCTGCGGGCGCAGGCTGTGTCTCAGTGGTAGTGGTCTCCTTGGGTGGCGGACTGACAACAAAGTCGGTATCGCTACCAGCCGAAACTATCTCGCCCTCTATCACGTTCAGCGTGCCACAGAAGGAGCACACAAAGTGACGCCCTATGCGTGAGTCTTCCTTTATCTGGTCTGCACTGAGCAGGACTGCGCCACATTTGTGACATGCAATCGGGCGGCCTACAATGCGGCGTGGCTCCCGGGCCAGTTCTGAGAAGTCGATACGGACTACGTAGGGGAGGCCACGGGTCACATCCCGGGATGCTGGAAACATATCCGAGCTTGTCCGTAGCATGGGCATATACAGAACCACCGTCAGTCCAATTGTCTGGAGAGCCTATACATGAACCGTATTAAGTGAATCGTAGATGGGGGAGGGTCAAAAGGCGAGTGGGTATGGGCTCGAAAGCCACAACGTCCACAGCTGGGGGAACACGGAAAGGGTGGGGACAGCGAGGTGTACACCGTGCATACCGGTCGGGCTCCATAACTAGCTGCGAACACTAGCCCACAGGAAACCAGACAAGGGGCAGGGACTGGACGAGTGAACTGTGGAACAGCGTGCGGCACAGCACCAACGGCATGGAGGCCGCCCACCAACACAAGATATAAGGAGTGAGTAATCCAAACCTAGTAACGAATAGACCGCTACGGGGACTGATTGACAGTGGTTGACAAGGCCAAGATTGAGAAGATAGTTGCTGATACAATGGCAGCTAATACCGACCTCGAGGGAATTGTGGTCTGTGAGCCGACCGGCAAAGTGATCTTTGGGCACATGATTGCCGGGGGCATAAGACATGTGGACGTCGCGGGTCTTGCAGTCAAGATAGCAGCTGACGCGTCCCAGCTTGTGAAGACTCTTGAGAAGGGCGGACTGAGAGAGGTCACAATTGCATCGGAGCTAGGAGTCGTTGTGATTCTTGGTGACGTGAAGATGGTCGTGGCAGGAATAGCCGGGAAGAGCGCGCACGAGTCCATAGGGCTACTACGGATGGCCCTCAAGCGTGCGTTGCTAGAGATGGTGGAGTAGGCAGTCAAGAAACTGTATGAGGGGCTATGGCGCAGTACAGCAGTGTATTGGCAGACCAAGACAGCACGCCGTCACCCACCCGTATTCCGACAGTATTATCTGGGTATTACCAATGATGATATTTAACCCAGTGTGTCTTCCGAATAATGTTGACACGCCAGCACATGGTATCAGTGATAACGCTCCAGAGGCAGAAGGGAGTCCGTCTTGGTCTACATTGAGAAGATTGTGGTCAAAGGGTTCAAGTCGTTTGGTCGCGAAACGGTGACCATCAGGCTGAGCCCGGGATTCACATGTGTTGTTGGACCTAACGGCTCCGGCAAGTCCAATGTGATTGATGCGATACTGTTCGTCTTGGGGCAACTCAGTGCAAAGACGCTGCGTGCTACTGTGTTCTCGGACCTGCTCTATAAGCCACCAAAACCAGGTATGCCACCGGGCGCAAGGAAGGCGGTCGTGGAACTGCACTTCAACAACCAGGACCGCAAGCTGAAGGTCGATGCAGACAAGGTGGTCATTGCAAGAGAACTGGACGAGTCGGGCAAGTCGGTCTGCAGGGTTAACGGCAAGGTCGTTACAAGGGCGACTGTACTGGATGTGCTAGGGAGCATAGGTGTCGACCCAAACGGGTACAACCTTGTGCTGCAGGGTGAGATAGCACAGATGGTGAAGGTGAGCCCGAACGACCGTCGCAAGTTGATTGAAGAGATTGCTGGAATCTCGGCGTACGACGAACAGAAAGAACGTGCCCTGAAGAAGCTAGCGGAAAGCGAGGCTAATCTTGGCAAGGTGGAGGCACAGCTGCAAGAACGGCGCCGACAGCTCGAACGACTCGAGCTGGAGAGAGAGGATGCGCTCAAATATACCGAGATCCAGTCGAGGATGCAACAGATACGGGTTGACAGGCTGGCGTGGACCATCCTCAAGGCGCAGAGTAGGACTAGAACCATAAAGGAGAACCTCGTTGAGCGTGCGGAGAGGGCCAGACAGCTGGAGGAGAGGGTCAGGGAAGTCGAGAAGGCCATAGACACCGCCGAAACAGAAATTGAAGAGATTGACCGGGCCATTGACCAGATCACAGGCAGCGAGTCTGCACGGGTGTCAGAACAACTGGGAAAGGCCTCAGCAGCACTCGAACATGTGAGAAGAGAGTTTGAGGGGCGAGCCAAGGAGCTTGAGGGCAAGAGGGCACTGCTCACCGTGACGCAGGAACAGATTGCCGGCTTGGGTCGCGAGATTGAGGAGGCCACCCGACAGATTGAGGAGAAGGAGAACAGGCTCAAAGAGGTGGTCGCCGAGGTCGAGGGCTGTGAGGACAGTATCCGACGACTTGAGACAGTTTCCGAACGGGAGCAAGCCCAGTTCCTCGAAACGACACAGAAGCTCCAAGAGCTCAACAGACTGGTCGCTGCGCTTGACGAACAAATCTCAGAAGCCCGTTCCCAAGTCAGGTCGAACAAGAGGGACATAAGGCTCCTGTACGAGGACATAGAGGACGCCAAGGGCGCCCTTGAGAGGGCCGAGGCCGAGCGTGAGGAACTGGAGAGGACAGTTCCGGAGAAGCGCCAGGAGTTGGAAGTCCTTGAGCGTGAGGAGGAGGACACCCAGGACCAGCTGGTACGTGTCCGTGAGCAGCTGTCCAGAGTCGGTGCCGAGGTGGCCGAAACAAGCAAGATTGTCAGCGAGACCCGGGAGGAGCTCGTCAAGATACGTGCCCGGCAGGATGCACTTAGAGAGGCTGAAGAGGCATTTCTGAGGAGGAAACGAGCTGTTGCACGAGTGCTACAGCTGAGGGACACGGGAGAAGTGGACGGGATCTATGGCACCGTTGCGGAGCTGGGCAAGATCAATCCAGACTACGCGGTCGCAATGGAGGTGGCCGGTGGAAACAGGCTCTCTTACATCGTCGTGGAAGACGAAGATGTCGCGACCAAGTGCATAAGAGTCCTGAAACAGGAGCGTGTTGGTCGTGCGTCATTCATCCCGCTGAACAAGATCAGGACACGCGCGCCCGGAAAGCTGCCCGATGATGACGGTGTGATTGGTTTTGCACTAGACCTCGTCAGTTTCGACAAGCGACTACAGCCCGCATTCGAGTTCGTCTTCTCGGACACCATTGTTACCGAGGACTTTGAGGCGGCCAAGCGCATCGGCTTCAGGGGCAACCGTGCGGTCTCGCTGGATGGGGACCTTGTTGAGCGTTCGGGACTGGTCACGGGAGGACACTACCAGAGGCAGACGGCCGGGCTCACACTGCAGATTGAAGACACAACACCGGAGGTCATCACCCGCCTCGAA
Organism: Promethearchaeota archaeon; assembly: GCA_027031765.1. Classification (GTDB taxonomy): domain Archaea; phylum Asgardarchaeota; class Thorarchaeia; order Thorarchaeales; family Thorarchaeaceae; genus JALVPN01. The sequence goes on from JALVPN010000144.1 coordinate 60,759, forward strand.
GGCCTTGAAAACATACTGGCTGGGCTGCTGCAGAAACAGGAGGAACTAGAAGCAACAAGACAACGTCTTGAGAAGCAGGCCCAAGACCTGTCGAAGAAGCTGTATGTTGGACGGATGGAACTCGAACGGCTCGAGGAACGGCTTGGAGACCGTCAGACCCGTGTGTCTATGTTGACCGAGAGAATAGAGGAGAACGGACAACGTGTTGCAGCCCTAGAGAGAGAGACCCACGAACTGGAAGAGGAGATGGACAGGCTAATAGCGGAGAAGGAACGTATTCAGGAGGAACGGGACGCCTGCAACGAGATACTTGCACGGTCGGATGTTGCAAGGGTCAACCAAGAGATACGCGATTTGAAAGTGGTGCTTGAACGCAAGGCCCGTGAGAGAGATGAGATAAAGGACGCGTTGTCTAGGCTGAGAACCAGCGTTGAGGAGAGGTTTAGACCGCGTGTCCACGAACTCCAGAGAAGACTTGATGCCACGGAGAGAGAGATACCAACACTGGAGGCCCAAGTACGTGAGTTGGAGCAGGAACTTAAGGAAAAAGAGGCCCAGTACGAAACGCTCAGAAGCGAACATGCCCGGATAGAGGCTTCTGTGAAGGACAGACGTATCCGTCAGGCCGAGTTGAAGAGAAAACTTGCCGACCTGCGACGCGCGCTCGATGAAACAAAGGACGAGCGGACCCAGAACGACAAGGCGATATACCGGCTGCAGACCGAACAGGCACGTCTGGAGAACGAGCTGGTCGGAGTGGAGGCCGAACTGGCCAACCTAGCCGATGTCAGAGAGGAACTGGAGAAGAGGCGGTCGATGCGGGAGGTGACATACAGGGAGCTCGACGAGATGACGGAGAAGATCAGGGAACTTGAGCGGGAACTCGATGAGATGGGGCCGGTCAACATGAAGTCGCTGACAGACTATGAGGCTGAACGTGAGAGGTACGAGGAGATTGTTGACAGGAAGGTCAAACTGGAGGAGGAACACAAGGAAATCCTGCGGTTCATGGAGGAGCTGGAGGCTGAGAAGACGCGGAAGTTCCTCAGGGTGTATAATGAGATAGCGGACAACTTCTCAAGGGTGTTTGCCAAGCTCTCACCGGGTGGAGAAGCACATCTGATGCTTGAGAACCCTGAGCACCCGCTCATGGGGGGGATAATTGTAAAGTCAAAGCCGCAGGGCAAGGATGTCGTCACGCTGGATGCCATGAGCGGTGGGGAGAAGACGCTCACAGGGCTGGCCCTGATATTTGCAGTGCAGATGTACAGCCCCGCAAGCTTCTACGTCTTTGATGAGATTGATGCAGCCCTTGATGATGTAAACGCACACAATGTTGCGACTCTCATCTCAGAGATGTCGAAGTCATCGCAGTTCATTGTGGTATCCCTGAGGGAGGCCACCGTTAGCAAGGCAGACCTGTTAATCGGAGTTTCGAACCAAGACGGTATCTCACGGATCGTTTCGGTCGACCTGGAGGGGGTGACGAGCACTGCATGAGTGATGACAACACCCCCTTCTGGGCCACGCCCCCGTATATACTGTTGACCGACGTGCTCCAACTTGACAAGGTCGACCCCTGGAACGTCGATGTCGGAAAGCTTGTGAGGGAGTTCCTTGAGGAGATGAAACGACTTGGTGACATCGATTTCAGGGTCTCTGGCAGTGCGTTGTACTCTGCATCAGTCATATTCATGCGCAAGACACGGGATCTCGTGAAGATGGGGGTGCTACCACCGGAGGAGGACGAGGAGGAGGAGCTCGAAATCCCACTGATTAGACCCCCGTTCAGACTCACGAACCGGCGTGTGACCATTGAGGAACTGCTCGTCGCGATGGACAGAGTCCTCTCCCGAGGCATCAGAGGACGGCCGTCACCTAGCAGACGGAAGAGGGGCTCACAGGTGGCACCCCCGACCTTGAAGATGGAGGTAAGCGAAACAAATGTGGAGGAAACAATAGCAGAAGTGTATGCAGACCTCCGGCAGATGATGGGAGTTGGCAGTACCTGTCGATTTGAAGACCTGCTCGTCAACAACACCAGACGTGAGATTGTACGTGTGTTCTTCTCCCTGCTGTACTTGTATGCAAGGGGGTACATTGACCTGTGGATGGACGAGGAGCAGACAATCTGGGTCAGGCTTCTCGCACCGCCAGTCAGCGGACACGAACAGCTCGCACAGGTCGAACAACAACACGGGCCCAGGTGAGGATTGTTGGACGAGGACATGGTGACACTTGAGGCTGCACTGTATGTCACCGGTCGGCCGATGGCCTTGGAGGAACTCGCATCGCTCATTGGGAAGGCCGAGTCCACGACCAGGAAGCTGCTTGAAGAGCTCGCATTCGAGTATGACAGGCGTGGCGGGGCTCTCGAGGTAGTTGCACTCCCGCGTGACCGCTACGTACTGCAACTGAAGCCAGAACTGACGCCCCGTGTTGGAAAGCTGATCCCAGGTGGCCTGCTGTCATTTGCGACGCTGCAGACCCTCGTGTACATTGCGCTGAAGCAGCCAATCCTTCAGTCAGAACTTGTGTTGCAACGTGGGACACAGGCATACGAACATGTGAGAGAACTTGTAGACAAGAAGTTCGTACAGGCGACTCCCGAGCGGCGCACCCAACGGCAGGAAACAACACCACTGTTTGCAGACTACTTTGGGTTTGACCACGACAAGGTGAAGATGAAAGCACAGCTGCGACATAGGATGAGGAAAATCCTTGAGGAGCAACGACTGGCAGAACAGAACTCCTAACACACACGGGGGACAGGCTCACCATAGGGGACTTGGATGAGCTTCCGACCACCAATGGCAGTCTTCATGGTGACACGTGGTGGGCCCTGACGGATAGTGCCTACTACACAGGCGTTTCTCGTAGTACTGTGCTCTGCGAGTGCCTCAAGTATGGCATCTGTCCTCTCATGGTCGACTGCCATCACGGCAACCCCCTCACAGCTCATCTCGAACGGGTTCAGACCAAGGATTTCACACAGTGAGTAGACCTCAGGTCTGACTGGCACCTTGTCCTCTACGAGCTCGATTTCCACATGCGACTTGTAGGCAATCTCGTTCAGCGCAACTGCAGTGCCCCCACGGGTCGGGTCTTTCATCGCATGGACACCACCGACATCCAGGCAGTCTTTGATGGGATGCCAGAGGGGGGCAACATCGCTTGTGAGGGACGTTGAGAACTCAAGCCCCTCACGGTGGGCAAGCAGTGTGGTGCCATGGCTCCCAATGGGGCCGGTCACTATGAGGTCGTCACCAATACAGGCCCCGCTATCGGTGACGGGTGCGTCGAGATAAAGACGACCAATCCCGGTGGTAGACATGATGAGGCCGTCAATAGTGCCGGGTGGCATGACCTTTGTATCGCCGGCAATCATGGCCACATCTAGACTCTCAAGGACACTGTTCAGCGACTCCAAGATGCGACGCAGGGTGTCAATCTCAAAGCCCTCCTCCACCACGATTGTGTTGGTCATGGCGATGGGCTCAGCACCCATGACTGCAAGGTCGTTGATGGTGCCACAGGCGGTCAGGGTACCGAGGTCGCCACCCGGAAAGAAGAGGGGCTGCACGGTATGAGCGTCGGTACAGACCACCAAGTGACCTGAAGGGGGGACTGGGAGTGTGGCGCCGTCATCCATCTCATCAAGACCGACCCGGCCCAAGGACCGCTTCGAGAAGGAGGGGATGACCACCTGTTCGAGTAGACGCTGCATCAGCTTGCCGCCACCACCATGTGCGGCCTCAATCCGGTCCATATGACATATCTCCGAAGAGCACTATATGCTATCATCACCTCACGACCACTAGGGAGTATATGAAGTGGACGATAGGGTGGCAGACAACAGGGCTGCGGGCATCAGTCCGACAACAGTTCTGCCGGGCATGCGACCATGACCTGACGGGCTGTTGTGTACATGGTGTGACTCAGCGGTGCCCGGTACAGTTGGCCTAGCGTGCACTATTCTATTACATAATGCTTAAAACCACAGTACAGTGGTCGACATTGACTGAAAGATGAGGTCATAGAGATGGGTGTATGGCACAGGAGATCTCGCCGGTCACCAACTGGGGCAAAACGAAAGCCCTTCCGGAGCAAGAGAAAGTTCGAGATGGGACGTGTGCCCACTGAAACCCTTGTTGGCGAGCCCAAGCTGTTGAGGGTTGACAGTAAGGGCACACGGAAGAAGACGCCGGCGCTGAGGCTCAACATGGTGAATGTGACAGACCCGAAGAAGAACGTGACCTACCGGGCGGAAATCCTTGACGTTGAAGAGAACAAGGCGAACATGGACTATCAGCGCAGAAAGGTCATTACACGGGGCACCATAATCAAGACATCAAAGGGTAGAGCGAGAGTCACCAGCAGGCCGGGACAGGACGGCGTGCTAAATGCAGTGCTCATCTAGGTGTGGGCCTGTCCGCCGCACTGGGCTGGCTCTGTGGGGCATATCTGGTCGTCCGGCCCCTCCATCTCGACCTCTATGTTGGTCACAATAAACTCCTTGCCACCTACAATCACAGTGGCACTGCTGCCGCAACTCGGGCACTGCATTGGCGCAAACATGGCAATCTCTGGTGATAGACCACCAGGTGTCTGTGCGACACCTTCGTAGCCGCACTCCTGACACTGGATACGACCATGGACGATATCAATGTTCAGCGTGGCGCCCTCCAGCAGGGTGCCCTTCGATGCAACTTCAAAGTTGAACTCCAGTTGTTCTGGTATTAGGAATGTGAACTCGCCCACCTGTACATTTACGGCAACGACACGTCGCACGTTGTGCTGTGTTGCAGTTTCCAGTGCGGCCTCCACAATCGAACACGCAGCCGAGAACTCGTGCATTGGGTACCGACCGTGTGACACCGGACGACTGGCATTAAGTGGTTTTTGATACAGGCTGGGCTGGTGCGACCCTTTATATGAACGTGCGGTGTCAATATAACGTGATGGCCGTGCCGCAACTTGACTGCAAGACGCAAATCGTCGACAACTTGTACGAAGAGCCGACCAAGGACTGGGTGCGAGTGTCTACTGTATCTGTCGCGGAAACCGGTGGTACGGAGCAAGCAGGTGAGGCCATTGAGCAGGACGCATGACGAGGAGAGCCAGACGCTGGAGCTCGAAGACCTCCTCAAGGAGCTCGAGAGCGACGACGAACAGGTACTGATTGGGGCAATAGACAGACTTGCGATGCTCGACGACCCGCGGGCCACAGAATACCTCATACGATGTTTGAAGGACGGACGCTACATTGTAAGGATATTTGCTGCGGCACAGCTTGGTGAACGGAAGGACGAGGCTGCAATCGAACCCCTCATAGAAACGCTCAGGGATGAGTCCCTGTTTGTCCGGCAGACAGCAGCGGGTGCACTGGAGAACATAGGAGGGCAGAGGGCACTGGAGGCAGTGCGCAAGGCGGAGGAGGAAGGACGGCTCCTAGACGAGCTGCCGGAGGGCAAACGCCTCGACCCTGATTGAAATACAGCGTAGGGCATCAGTCCTCAACTATGTACACGATGTTCTCGCGTCCTTCGCGGAACCGTTTGATGAGGCCGTGTGCTTCGAGAGCCGTCAGAATCATACTTACGCGGGACTGCGAGAGGCCCAGTCCGGTATACAGCTCCTTCTGGAAGCAGGAACCGCCCCGGTTGCGGATTGCACCAAGTACTTCCTGTTCATCTTCAGTCAGGCCAACAAGCCGTACTGGTCGGGCCCTCCGTGCAAGTCTAGTGATGCGGGGCCACGAAATGCCAAGTCCGACCCCCAGAGCGAAACAGATGGCGGCCAGTCCCAAGCTGACCGGCCCTATGACTGGTGCTCCGGGAGTGCCAAGGTTGGGCACCTGATAGCGGACTATGAAGACGCGTTCCTGACCGGGCTCGAGGACTGGTATCCGCCACTCGAAGACTAGAGACATCCCATCCGTCGAGTTTTCATAGCCACGGGGATAGACCGGTGACACAGATGTCGGGGACAGAGTGGCCTCCGGAGGGAGCACGACCACAAGCGACAGGTTTTGGACACTGGTTGTCGGACGTACATAGAACAGGAAGTCTACATGGGAGTGCGTCCCATCGGGGGTGAGTTGTGGCGGCGACTGGAGGTCGTCTGCGGAGAGCTCCAGGTGGACGGAGGCCATACCACCCGGGTCGATTGGACGGACAAGGTTGAGGAGGACGTCCGTCTGACGCCCAGCCATGACAACATTGGCCTCGGCTGCGGAGTTGTTCACAAGGGCACTCCGGAGGCGCAGCGACATGGAGTCTATACTGATTGCCACAGACTCCACCGGTTCGGCCCCGTGATTGACAATGCGTGTGTCCACCGCCATTGTACTGTGACCATCGCTCTGGAGCCAGATACGGATGGTCAAGGGATTGAGCACAAGGGCCTGTCCAGTAGCCTCAGAAGGAACGATACGGACAGACGGTGGTGGGGATGCGACTATGGAGCGTGTGCGTGCTACTGCCCCCAGATCAGACCATGGGAGGGCCATTTGAGACCCGGGTTGTTGTACACCGCAGGATATGGGATAGAAAGCCCCAGCTGTTAGTATCTGAGAGAGGAGGAACAGGAACAGGGTGGCAGTGGCTGTGTGGAAAGAGGTATTGGGCCGTAGCACTGTTGTCACCGGAACTGTTCATCTGAGGAGCAGGACACAGCAGGACAGTTGAGGGATATCACAAAATAAAGGAGATGGCGGGTGTTTCCGCCATCACCGTGCACTAGGCCAGACAGACTACCTCCGACGTCGGACTGCACCGGCTATTGCAACAAGGACAACAACCACAACAATACCGCCGATGACCAGTGGACTGAGGAGTGGCTCCACGAGCGGGGCCCCATCTTCGAAGAGACCGATAGAGGGGTCATGCATCAGTGTGCCATCATCAAAGTGCGGGTACGCGAGGTACAGCACCAGTCCGTTGTCAGACGGGGTATACGAGGCTGTGACGTTGACTATTTCCGAGGCGCCACCCGGCCAAGTAATGAGCGCCTTGTCGACCCACCTGAAGAAGCCTTGGGTCACATTTGACTCGTCAATCAGGTCGACTTGCTGCAAATGGGCTTCGTGTCTGCGCTCAAAACGCGTTTCGGACTGGTTGTGATCGGGCCACGCGGAGGAGTCGCCGATGAATGTCCGGTTGTGCTCTCGAGTCATGTATCGGTGCCGGTTGTGAGACTGATCCATGTGGGCCACGTTCTCTCGCAGGAGCGTCTGAAGGGCGACCATTGATGTGTTCGTTGAGAACGGGAAGTTGCCGATGATGATGTCCATCTTCAGCTCGCTTCCGCCCGCCACCGTGTAGTTCAGGTGGACACCGCGTGAGTCAGAAACATTGCCGTGATAGTCATTGAGGTAGATGTGGGCTAGGACTTGGATACTGACATCCTCGAAGGCCTTGGGCGTGCCATGCCGGTAGAGGGCAGGGGTAGGTGCACCCGGGACTGGCCCTTCTGTACGCAGGCCACCCTTAGTGTAGGAGATCCACACCTCGGTTGTTACACCGTCCTCCACAACACTCCCGGTCTGGACAACCCACTCATATGTTGCAAGAGAGGCAAACCGCAGGGTCTCGTTCCGCTGGAACGCACCATCACCGTTCAGGTCTTCGAACTCGGCAATGCCCGGATAGGCGAGAATGAACCGCGCCATGGAACCGTTATTGTCAGTGGTGTACCAGAAGTGGAACATTGGGAACTGCGGAGTGGCCATGACCGTGATGATGTCCGTACTTATCCAGACAACACCCTGGTTGTCAACAGTACGATGGGGCATGCGTCTCGGGTCATGCGTTGTGGTCGGCATTGACGGGTGTTCTGTTGGCTCTGTGTGCCCTGGAGACCCCGGCGCAGAGGTGCCTTGGGCACTCACATTGGAGACCATCGGTATGGCAAGTGCCAGCACAATAATCAGGCTGAGTGCAAGGCGTGTCTTTACTTTCATTCGTATATCACCGAAAACCATCACGCAACGTGTGCTTATAATGAGTCTTGAAAACGGTGTGCCCGGCGTGATATGATAGCCGATATGCATGCCGGGAGGTGCCCGGAAATATTTATGGACGCTTTGAACGGTGCTACAAGGAGGAATACGTGCCAGACCCATGTCCGGGAGGGGGCGGACATGCTGGCCACGGTGGCACATAGTGCACATGATGCTGGACTGCAATACAGGGGACGGGAGAGGCCTCACGGGTGCGCACTGCCACTGACCAGAAAGGAGAAGTAATGGAAAGGTGTAAGAAGGATGTGATTGTAGATGACGTACGATGTGATAGTGGTCGGCGGAGGGCCGGCTGGGGCAACCTGTGCACGGCATGCAGCAAGACTTGGGCTTGATGTCCTGCTCATTGAGAAGAGGGTACACCCGCGCAGAAAGGCCTGCGGTGGGGGTATCACTCTCCGTGTGGTCGATGTACTTGATTTTAGCATCGGCTCCGTAATCGAGCGTGAACAGTGCGGGCTGAGATTACACGCACCATCTGGGATAGAAGTGGTTGAGAAGAGGAGCACACCCACAGGATACACGATTCGCAGAGAAGACTTTGACAACCTGCTACTCCGCCAAGCGGAGAGTGCGGACGCAGAGGTGATTGAGGGGGTGCGAGTGGTGGACGTGATAGAGGGGAGTGATGCCGTCGAGGTAATCACGGATGACCGAAACTACCGCGGGCAAGTGCTTGTAGGTGCCGATGGCGTCAATAGCACTGTCGCACGGAAGACGGGCATCAAGACCCGATGGGAGGACGATGAGGTCTGCCTCTGCATTGAGGCATCAGTGCCGATGGGCCCTGAGGACATAGTACGCCTGTTTGGTGACCCTGAGGAGCATGGCAACAGAATCCTCATTGAGATCTACTTTGGTGCACTGGTACACGGGTATGCATGGGCCTTCGCTAAGAGAGCGGAGGTGAGCCTCGGAATCGGTGCACTTGTCAGCGAGTTGCACGACTTGCGTGGTGCGTGGAAGAAGTTCGTCGGGGTCATTGAGGAGCGTGGTGGAGTGAAGTGCGACCTCTCATCCGAGACCGCAGCACGGGTGCCACTTGCAGGGCCTATCAAGAGGATGTACTCATCACATACGCTCCTTGCAGGCGATGCTGCGGGCTTTGTTTCGCCGGCCACCGGGGAGGGGATATACTATGCCATAGAGTCAGGGAGGATTGCAGCCGAGACCGCCAACGACATTGTTTCTGGCATCCGTGGAGTTGACACCAGGACGTACCAAGAGCGGTGTGACAAGGCCCTCGGAAAGGACCTGAGGGTTGCAAAGTCGCTTGCGGACATGATGTTCCACTCCATTGAGAACATGGAACGCGTGTGTCAGATGGCCTACGATGACGAAGTGATGAGACATTACACGATGGAACTGGTCATGGGCCTAAGGTCATACAGGGAGTCGAGGAACAGGGTAATCAGGAGGATGTTGAGAAAGCACCTGCGTACTGCACTCAGAATGGTGTTCTGAGCAGCGGGAGGCAGTCCACACAGGGAGGGCTGACACCCCCGCAGGCGGCCTGCCATTTCGAGGACAGCGGACAACAGGGCAGTCCTCACCCCCGGGCGGGCCCGACAGTCACGCAGGCACCACCAGCACCCAAGTGCTCCTTAGAGGGAGCGGTTGCCGCGGGCGGAAAGGCATGCATTCACGATGTCCGCACTGGCCTCACATTGCTGTGGGGGTGTGACAGTGATAGGGGGCGACTGGGTGGTGGAGTGCGAACAACTACCCGGCTACGTCTCTTCGTCGCCCTTCCTGTACGACTCTGCGAGTAGGTCGGGCAGGTATCGCACCTTCACGTCGAGGCCCTTCATCATGTCACCAATCTGGATGGTACAGAACGGACACTCTGTTGCGACCATGTCCGCACCAGTGGCGAGTATCTGCTCCTTGCGAGTTGTTGCAATCTTCATTGAGAGGTCGCGTCTTCCAGCACGGACGCCACCACCAGCACCACAGCATCGGTTCTTGTAGGGGTCATCTATGTACTTCACACCCGGAATCATCTTGAGGAGTTCGATGGGCTGGTCGACAACGCCCTGTCCGCGGCCGAGATGACATGGCTCATGGTAGGTGACTTCAAGGTCAAGCTCGCCCTTTGGCGGGACTATGTTCTCCTTGCCTATGACATCAATCAGGTACTCGGCCAGGTCGTACACCTTGAAACGTGGTGGCTCACCTCGTTCCTCAGCGATGAAGGGTCGGTGATCCTCACGGAGAGTCTTGCCACAGCCAGCACAGGCGACCACAACCGTATCCAGGCCGTACTTGTCAGCCACATCCTCGAATATCTTCGTGACACGCCTAGCAGCATCGTGTGCGGTCTTCAAATCACCAGTCCTGAATGCAGGGCTCGCACAGCACCACTGCTGCTTGGGCACGATTACGTCAATGCCATTCCGGTTTAGCACCTCGATGAGAGAGCGTCCGGTCCCCTGCATGCGGTAGTCAATAAGACAGCCGGTGAAGAATGCCACGCGTCCACGGGGGTTATCTACCAAGAACTCTTCGGACTCCAGACTCCTCAGTAGAGGGGTGTCCTTCTCCGGGACTGACCGACCAGTCTTGTTAATCTGGTCTATGAACCCCTGCTGACCCTCGGCCAGCGGGTATCCGGCCTCGACAGCCTTTGCACGCAACAGCTCTACTGCGAGGGCGGGGATCTTTATACTCTTTGGACAGATGTCCTCACACATCTTACAGGTCGTACAAGCATAGACAGACTCGTCCAGTGCAATTGCAATACGATCCTCGACATCACGGGGATCGAGCTCGAGACGGGCAATCTGGCGGATTATCATCGGCCCAGCATAGTCCCAGGTCTCACGGAGGGCCGGGCAGTTTGACAGACAAGCATAGCACTCTATGCACTTCCGGATTTCGCGTAGTGTTTCAATCTCCTCAGCGTGTACAATCTCCGGACGTGGGGCAGGCTTGTCCCGTACAACATATGGACGGATCCGACGAACCCGCTCTTTCACACGGCTCATATCGGTGACGAGGTCTTTGATGACGGGCATCTTCTCGAGGGGTTCAAGTACAAGGGGGCCGTCGTCCGGGTCGACCTTGGCCCGGCAGGCAATCCTAGCGGTGCCATTCACTTTGACCGCACAGGAACCGCACTGGCCGCCCCGGCACTCCCATCTGAAGGCAAGACTCGAGTCATACTTGTCCTGGATATACAGGAGCGTATCGAGCACTGTCATGCCGGGCTCGTAAGCGACATCGAACTCTTCGAAGTGTGGTGCATCATCAGTGTCCGGGTTGTACCTGAACACGCGGGCCTTGAACATCTTTGTAGCCATCGTATCGACCTCCTCATGGTGGCGGGATCTTGGTGATGACCAGGTCACGCTTCTCGAGCACCATCTCCCCGTCGTCGCCTTTCCGAATGACGATGTTGTAGAGACCGTCATCATTTGGATCAGCATCTGTCCGGAAGTGCGCGCCTCTGCTACCCTTCCGCATGAGGGCGGCCTCCGCCACCATCCGGGCTGTTATGACCATATGTCCGAACTCAATGGCCTGGTGCCAGCCGGGGTTGAACCGCTTCACCTGGATGTCCACTTTGATGTTCGGTACGACCTCCTTCTCAATCCGGCGGAGCTCCTTCACGGCACGAGAAAGACCCTCCTCATTCCTGAAAATCTGTACATCGTTCCACATCAGCGTGGTGAGCTCTTCACGGGCATCTGCAGGGGAGATGCCAGACTCCCGCAACAGCATCGCCTCTAGGCGTACGAACTCGTCCCGGATTTCGTCGCGGTCAACTGGTGGGAGACCGTGTTCCTTGGCGAACTCGGCTGCATTCTTCCCGGCCAGTGCCCCAAACACTTGGGTATCTGCGAGCGCGTTGCCCCCCAGTCTGTTGCCGCCATGCACACCACCAGTGCACTCACCTGCAGCAAACAGCCCCGGGATTGTTGACTGGGCATCCGTATCAATCAAGATACCACCCATGAAGTGATGGGCGGTCGGTGAAACCTGCATCGGCTCGTTGCGGATGTCAACACCAGCATCTGCGAACTGCTCAATCATGCTCTCAAGCCTAAACTCTATGACAGACCGGGGCAGGTGTGCAATGCTGAGGTACACACCCCCATCAGGTGAGCCGCGGCCCTCAAGTACCTCGGTCATGATTGACCTTGCAACCTGGTCGCGACCGGCAAGCTCCATCACTTGAGGGTAGTACCTTGCCATGAAGCGTTCGCCACGGTTATTCAGGAGGATACCGCCCTCACCACGGACTGCCTCTGTTACCAGCCGACCCCTAGCAGACTCGGGACGTACCATGCCAGTTGGATGGAACTGTATCATCTCCATGTCGATGAGTGCGGCCCCGGCCTCATAGGCCATTGCATAGCCGTCACCAACATCGAGCTGCGCATTACTGGTTACCTTGAAGATCCGACCGGCCCCGCCAGTTGCCATGACAACGGCCTTGGCACGGAAAACAAGGTAATCACCATACTTGAGGTCAACAGCACACACACCGGCAGCACGGCCATCATGTACGAGGATCTTGGTCGCAAAGACCTCATCAAAGACTCTAACTGAGGACTTGCGTATTGCCTCAGTCAGTGTGACCATAATCTCAGACCCGGTTCGGTCAGAGGCATATGCGGTGCGCCTCCAGCTCTGTTTCCCGAAGGGTCGCTGCGCAATCTTCCCCTCTGGGGTGCGGTCAAAGACTGCGCCCACCTCTTCGAGATCAAAAATCCGTTCGGCAGCATCCGTGACCAGTATCTCGACGAGTTCCTGGTTATTGAGGTATGCGCCACCAACAACAGTGTCCTTGAAGTGGGTCTCAACATCATCGAGAGGATCTACGTTTCCAAGGCTAACATTGTAGCCGCCCTCGGCCATTGAGGTGTGGGCCTTTCCGAGCAGTTCCTTGCTGATTATGACGACATCGAGGTTATGCTTTGCTGCCTCAATCGCAGCACGACAGCCGGCGCCGCCAGCACCCACAACAAGAACGTCGCACAAGATGGTCTTGTAGGGTAGTTGACTCAACTGCAGTCCTCCGGTGGAGAGGGTACTCTGTACTGTGCCGCAGGGTCAGCGAGAGCGGTTTATACCTTACGGTTGCGGTTTGTACGGGGCTGCACAGGGGTGCACATCGGACATGGCACTCTCAAGTGCAAGCACGCTATGAGCGTACCAAGGACAGGGGAGTCCAGACGATAAAGGCCTATATTCTATTGCTGAGAGAATAGCATATGAACGCCGGGGGTAGAGAGAGAAGAATCGGCGACATACTACTCATCTTGGTGGTCCTCATCCTCGTAGTCATGTCGATATACGGGATAACCAAGCCAGTACTCACTGCGTTGGGGTCATGATGGGGACACGGAGAACCCCGTGTTAGGCGGGCCCTCCGTATCACAATGATAGAGGAGAGTCCAACAGGCCACACTGCACACCTATCAGGTGGCCCCAATCTTGGCATAGACAGTGGGCCTTCGCTCGCCAACCGCATGCTCAATCTCATCATGCAGGCTACGTCCATGTGAGTCCATTGTCACGAGAAGCGGGCCGAACTCCTCTGCTGTGATTACCCACAGGGCTTCGGGCATGCCCAGGTCCGGCCACTCAAGGGCCCGTACCTCCTTCAGCCCCTTTGCAGCAAGGGCACCACACCCGCCTGTGAAACTACAGTACACGGCCCCGACCTCCTGGAGTGCAGCCAGTGTCTTCGAGCCCATTCCACCTTTCCCGATGATGATCCGTGGGCGGAACCTGCGCAGGAACTCGTCCTCGAAGAGTTCCATCCGGATGCTGGTGGTAGGCCCAGCAGATACAATCTCCCACTTCCCCTCTCGCTGCCACGCGACAGGACCCACATGGTAGACCACCCCACCCTCGAAGTTGACCGGGGGGCTCTCGCCACGTTCGTGCATCTCAAGTGCACGTTTGTGGGCCTCATCGCGCGCCGTGTACACATGCTGTCCGCTCACATAGACTATGTCGCCAACCCTGAGCCTGCGGGCATCTTCCTCTGAAATGGGGGTTTCAAGATGATACTCAGCCATGCTACTCAACCTCCGGATGAGTGATGTACTTCACCTCAAGGTCGTGGGTTATTGTGGCGGTACTGTACCGTGCAGCCCAGCACTGTACGGCGACTCCAACGGGAAGACTCGCCGGATGACGCATTGCATAGTCCACTTTGACACCGAGCACAGTAGTGTCACCACCAAGGCCCATGGGGCCAATGCCAGTCGCATTGAGGGCTTCAAAGAGCTCCTCCTCAATCTGGGCGACCTGTGGCTCGGGATGGTGGTCTGTGAGTGGTCGGAGGAGCTGTTGTTTGGCAATCTTGATTGCGATGTCTGCACCGCCACCAATGCCAACACCGATTATGTTGGGGGCGCATGCCTTCCCCATATAGCTCATTGCATTGTCAACGACCAGCTTCTTGACGCCGGTCAGGCCGACGCCGGGCTTGAGCATCCCGATGATGCTCACATTCTCGCAGCCGCCACCCTTTGGGAATGCCGCGATTTCCAGCGAGCCGCCGGACACCAGTTCCCAGTTGATCCATGGGATCATCCGGCCAGTATTGTCACCGCTGTTGCCACCAAAGGGGTCTACAGCATTCGGCCTCAGTGGGACCTCGGCGGTGGCCTTCCGTACAGCGGCTGTCACAGCATCCCTGATGACGCCCACATGTGGGAAGTCCTCGCCCACCTTGACATAGAATATCATTATGCCGGTGTCCTGGCACATTGGAATGCCCTGGCGTGCAATGTCTAGGTTCTTCAGGATTGCAGCGAGCTGAGTCTTGGCGGTCTCGTTGGTCTCCCGCTCATATGCAGCCCGCAGAGCATCCTCGACATCCTTGGGCAGCCTTGTCACGGCCATTTTCAATAGCCGAAAGGTCGTATTCGCCCCAATCGGAAATATCAGCCGAATGACGTGCCGTAATTTGGAAAACGCCTT
>JALVPN010000144.1:75733-90061 GCA_027031765.1 Promethearchaeota archaeon
GTATTACCTGATGCGCGTCCCTCAATGTCATCATCTTCTTCAATCAGCTCTCGAATACGACAGGAGTAGTCTTGACCCGGGGGACTGGCATCCACTTAATCTGTGTTGCTGTCAGGTCATGGGATGGTGACTGCTGGAGTGGCCGGTGACCACAGCCCCCAACACTTCTCAGGAACACAGTGTGCCAGCTGGTTCCACAGTCATCTTGGCATAAGTATAGAGGTCTATATCCTATGGACAGGTGTGAAAGGGTGGTTCAATACGATGAGCGCGACAATACAAGTGGCCCGGGTAATAGGGGCGGCAGTGGCGGCTGCGTTCCTGACAGTGACCTCGGTCAGTGACATCAGGACACGAAAGGTACCAAACCGGGTTGTGCTCGTCTGTGGTGTGTGCGGACTCGGCGTCAGTCTGACGACAGGGGCGCTCCAGACATTGCTCGCGTCATATGTCACCTCAGTCCTAGTAGCCCTCACGATGGGCCTAGTGTTGTATAGAACTGGGACAATTGGAGGGGGCGATGTAAAGTTGCTCATCGTGATTGCGGTCACGAGCCCCGGCACAGTCGCAGGGATGACAGTGGGGGCGGATGCAGTCATCGAAGCAGCCCTCATAGTACTTGTTGAAACGCTGCTAATGCTCGCCGTTGGAGCAATCTGGTGGAAGGCTTCAAAGATAGTGACCAAGCAGGACAGGACTCCCCCATTGGTACCGATGCTCCTGATTAGCTTCCTTGTGGTGCAGGGGATGGCCTTTCTGCAGGTACTATGAGGTGATCCGAATCCCGTCGCTCGCAATCACGAAACGATGACGACGGAGGCTGTGTGCAGTCTGACGCATTTTCCAGACTACAAGACTGCGCCTAAGGGAGCTGTCTATCTCTTCAAGGTCGAGCAGAATCAGGCCCTGCGTAACATACTGCTCCATCCCGAGATGGCCATGAGCAGGAGAACCGTTGAACTCACCGATGAGAAGGGATGTCACTCCGAGCTCTCGCAGGAGTGCACTTATCCTATAGACTGCGTTCCTGACTTCGGCCGAGTCGCCAAGACGGATGTCGAGGGCCATGATACTGTCGAGCACCAGGCGTTGGGCCCGGAGTTCACTTGTGGCCGCGTAAATCTCTTCGGCAAGAGTAGCCATGTCGAAACCACGACGCAGTGCATGCTTCTCAAAAGTCGGCAGACCTGCCCTATTCGATGCTGCATCAACAATCATTAGTTTGTTCTCGGCCTCAAGCTGTTGGAAGTCCCAGCCAAAGCGCATCGCCTCGTTCCGCACTTCATGGGGACGGGTTTCAAGCGTTATCAACACGCCAGGTTCGTTGTAGACTGCCGCTCCAGTGTAGAGGAACTGGAAACCAAAGATGGTCTTACCAGCCCCGGTGGGCCCTGAGAGAAGAGTGGTACTCCCACGGACAAGTCCGCCGCCAATCAGCTCGTCTAGCCCCGGAATCCCAGTCTTTGTACGTGGGGTCAGGTCATCTCTCTGGCCAACCACTAATCTCCCATCCTTTTACAACCTTCTCAAGACGAATCACTGAAACACGGGTGACATCAGGAGAACGTCGGAGTGCCTCGACCCGTGCATCGAAATCCTCGTCGTCGGAGGCCATGCACAGTGCGTGAATTGTCATGGGCTCGCGACCAACAGCGACCCAGAGGAACTGTTCGTCCGAGGCGATATCCTCAGCAAATGAAACTGTCCGTTCGATGCTAATCTGCGGCAGTATGTGACCACCAATCTCTATCCTCAGCAGTCCAGCAGTATGATAGCCCAGCGCCTCAGGGGATACTAGGGCAGTGAACCGGGTGACGACCCCGTTATCCCGTAGCCTCCGCGCCCGAAAGTGGACTGTAGTGTCTGGCTGTTTGAGTGCCTCTGCTATCCGTGTGAAGGGTATCCGTGCATCCTGTTGGAGGAGGCGGATGATAGCACGGTCAAGCTCGTCCATCAATACACAGCACCCGAGGCGTCCGAGTATCCCAACGCCGGAGCTTCTTTACGGCTATTAAGGATTGTGTGATTCGCAACCCCCAAGTGTACTTCTTGTGAGGTATACAGACCGTGCAGACAGCAGGGGTGGTGAGAAAAGAGTGGGCAACTAGCGAGACCCAACCGGAGAGGCACAGCCTATAGGAGAGTGGCACAGGACTCAAACACTGCGAGCGTAGAGAGGACGGACTCGGGCAGAGTGAAGGCATAGAGCAGAGTCCAGAGGACGACCCACAACAGCAGGAACGACACCAGCGAGTTGGTCACCAGCTTCTGCCGACCACCGAGGGCCACCACATCAATCCCCATTATGTAGACCAAGATGTAGAGGGTGAGGACATACATCAGGAGACCGAACATGATGCCTCGGATACCAGCAAAAGACCTGCCACCAGCTGAACACACCAATGCAGTGACTATCGCAAAGAACATCTTAACATAGTACTGCTGGTCAGTGGGCTTGTCGGCCCAGCGACCGAACAGACGATTGAACAGACCTCGTAGCAAATTGATAGCAGGCATTCCCTTCACCCATGTGGCTGTCGTTGTGAGCATCGACTAGGTTATAAAAAGCTTGGTCGGAGGACGCATGAAATGAAAGAGTCCATGAGCAACGTCGACATCCGAATGATAGCCCCAGAAATCCGGAGGATAGTTGAGGGGAGTTTCATCAAGAACATCTACCAGTACGGCGATGTGTTCGTGTTCAAGCTCTATATGCCAGGGGAAGGGACGTTTCAGCTGCTGGTTGAACCGGGACGCCGCATCCATATTACCGAGTTCCATAGAAGAGCACCCCGGACTCCGCCGCGGTTCTGTTCTGTCCTCCGGAAGTACCTCAGAGAGCAACGTGTGACCAGCATTACACAGCACGACTTTGACCGGATAGTTGTAATCAGGGTTGGGGATGGAAACGACACGTACGAGGTCGTTGCCGAACTCTTTGGTAACGGCAACCTCCTCCTCCTGGACGGCGACCACAGAGTGTTCGTGGCACTGCGATACAAGAGGATGCGGGACAGGGATCTGCTACCAAAGGCAGAGTATCAGTTCCCACCTCCCCGGGGTACTGACATATTCAATATCGACCGGGAAGGGCTGGAACGGGTGCTCCGAGAGTCCAAGGCGAACCTAGTGCGGACGTTGGCGAGCCGACTGAACCTCGACGGACTGAGCTGTGAAGAGATATGCCGCATTGCGGGGGTGGACGGGATTACACAGGCGGCCACACTTAGCGCCGCCACAATCGATACGGTCTATGAAGCAATCGACAGGTTTCGTGGAAAAGTCGAGGCGGGAACCGTCGACCCACAGGTGATATATGCACCGGGAGATGACGGGCCACAACAGATTGCATTTGTGCCCTTCGAGTACGAGCTCTTCAAGGGGATGCAGTCAGTGCAGTTCCCAACATTCAGCAAGGCGGTTGACGAGTTCTTCGGGGTGGCAGATGACGGACTGCAGCCTGAGGAGGACATCGCACTACGACGTGAGCGGCAGCGCCTAGAGAGGATAATAGAAAAGCAACAGGAGAGCATAGAGGCCTTACGGGAACAGGCGGATATGATGCGCAGGATGGGAGAGGCGATATATGCGAACTTCCAGGTTGTGAGCAACATCCTTGACACGATAGCCAAGGCGCGGGCAAGTGGCGTGGCATGGGATGAAATCATTGCCCGGATTGAAGAGGCAAAAGAACAGGGGCACTCCACGGCGACAGTCATTGAACGGATAGACCCGTCCAAGGGTCTAGTTGTTGTCAGGCTGGACGGGACGACCGTTGAGCTGGACATGCGGAAGAGTGCACAGGAGAATGCAGCTGCGGCATACGAAAGAGCGAAGAAGTCCGAGACAAAGGTGCGGGGGGCACAGGAACAGGTGAAACGGGCCCGACATAAGCTTGATTCACTGGAGACCACCGTTTCGACCAGAGAAACTGTGAGACCCCGGGCCCGCATCAGGAAGAAGAGGTGGTATGAGAAGTACCGCTGGTTCGTCTCGTCGGAAGGCTTCTTGGTGCTGGGGGGAAGGGATGCAAAGAGTAACGAGCGGCTTGCAAAACGACAGATGCAACCGAATGACATCTTCCTTCACGCCGTCGTCCATGGCGCGCCATACGTAGTGGTCAAGGTCCCAGACCAGCCACCAGGAGAGCAGACACTCTACGAGGCCGCGCAGTTCGCGGTCACCTTTTCGAGGGCCTGGCAGGATGGCCTTTCGAGCGCTGACGCCTACTGGGTGTCGCCAGAACAGGTCAGTTTTAGTCCGCCGACTGGAGAGTACCTGCCTGCGGGGGCCGTGATGATTTACGGTAAGAAGAACTACATCCGCAATGTCCCGGTTGAACTGTCTGTGGGGGTGGTACTTGAAGATGAGTATGCCGTCCCGGTGGCAGGGCCGCCGACTGCAATTGAAATACATACCACATATCATGTGAGAGTAGTACCGGGGACGGGAAAGAAGGGGCAGCTTGTACGCGACATCCTCGTAGCCCTGAAACGACAGGTACCGGATGATGATGTGGCGCTGGTCGGCAACATGACGACGGAAGACCTGATGCAGGTCCTTCCTGCGGGTGGCGGGATGGTAGCGGAGTGACTGGACAATACGACGGACTGACAGAGTGCACAGAGGAGAGCAGATGAGAGAATGAACCACATATGATGGGCCGTAGTGAATGATGTGACCACTCGACACCCACATACTTACACAGGCAAACTTTTAATCCGAGAACAGAGGGGTGACCTTGACTACGCCATTGTGGTAAGGCACCCCAAGGTCTGACGAGGTCACACCCATGACGCAACCATCACATACGATGTCTGTCAGGGACATTATGGCAGTAAATGTTGTGACCATGCCCCCAGATGCTACAGTAGTCCAGGTCGCAACAGCAATGAGGGACATGGACATAGGGTCGATAATAGTTGTCGCGGGCAACCACCCGGTCGGGATAGTGACCGAGTCGGACATCGTAAGACGTGTGATTGCAGAGGGACGCGACCCGGGCACCACAACAGCAGCAGAGATAATGTCATCGCCACTGATCCACGTGACGCCAGACACAGCGCTGACCGATGCCATGAGAGTTATGGCCCGCAGCGACATACGGCGGGTGGCCGTCCTGAAGAACGACTCCCTCGCGGGAATAGTGACTTCAAGGGACATCCTCCGCTGGTCACCGGAGCTCATCGACATCCTCGTGGAGGCCTTGAAGCTGCGGAACGCACAGGGAGCGGTAACTGAGGCCGGGGGCGAAGAAGAGGAACTCGTGGCCTACGGTGGGGTCTGTGACCGGTGCGGCGAGTATTCCACAGACCTGGTCTTACAGGATGGAGAGTACCTCTGTGAGCTGTGTCGGAGGTAGTCACACAGTAGTAGCCAAGGAGGTAGAAGAGAGTGGAAGTTAGCCAGATTATGGTGGATGCTGTCACTATCGACAAGGACCAACGGCTGTCCTATGCACTGGACCTGCTTGAGAAGAAGGGTGTTGATAGACTGGTTGTAGTAGAGGATGGAAAGCTTGTCGGCATTTTGACATACGCAGACATCGCCGACAGGCTAGGGGTGAGCAAGGTCATCGCGGTTTCCATAAGCCGCTTGCATGTGTCAAGTGCAATGACGGACACAGTGATCACAGTTGCCCCAACAGATGATGTTACGGATGTTGCCCAGCTGATGATTGACCGGGGAATGAGTGGGTGCCCGGTCATTGGTGAGGACGACGAAATCCTCGGGGTCGTGAGCAAACGTGAGATGTCAGCCCTCGTCAAGAAGTTCACCGGCGTAGAAGTCAAGGAACTAATGACAACAGAGGAGCTCCTCGTCGTCAACCCTGTCGAGCGCCTCATCAAGGCCAGGATGGAGATGCTCACTGCGGGGTACTCAGGCCTCCCCGTGACAGACGGGGGGAGAGTGCTTGGCCTCCTTACTGAACGGGCAGTTGCTGTTGCCATGGCCAAGTTCAGTGTGGAGGTGCCCGATAAGTACAGGGCCAGCCAAATCCGTCAGATCCGCGTTGTCGACGCCATGATCAAGCAGCCACCGCTCACCACACCAGAGGCCTCGATTGCAGATGCAGCAACTATGATGCTGGATGCAAACTTGAACACACTGCCAGTCGTTGCAGCCAAGAACAGACTAACGGGCATCATAAGCGCCACCGATTTCACGCGCTTTGTTGCAAACAAGTTCAAAGTCCCGGAGAAGACATAGTTGTCTTCACAGCAGAGTCACAGCATTAGGCCGATGAGTGGAGATGGGAGTAGACCTGATACTAAAGAACGGGTGGGCAGTGCTCGATGATGGAGGACACAGGCTCTCTGTGGCCATCACCGGCGGCCGCATTGATGGACTGTACGCTCCCGGGAACGAGCCACATGCACACGAAACCATAGACTGTGAAGGGTTATACCTGCTACCCGGGGCCATTGACATGCATGTCCACATGCGTGACCTCGAACAGTCTGAGAAAGAGGACTATGGTAGTGGTACTCGAGCGGCTGCAGCCGGAGGGGTCACCAGTGTGGTGGACATGCCAAATTCGCAGCCCCCCGCACTCACGGCTGAGTGCATCGCCCTGAAGACAGAGAGAGCAAGAGAGGACGGGTACGTGAATGTGGGCTTCTATGGCGGAGTCCCGGAGCCAGTTTCAGAGTTCGAACACGAGATGACGAGGGACATCTTGGGACTGAAAGTGTACCCCCATTCCCCCCTTGTCCGTGGCGTTGTGTACGACCATGTCAGGATTGAGAGGTGTGTGAGGCTTGCTGCGTCGTTGGGCCTGCCGTTACTGTTCCACCCAGATGTCACCATGCATGAGGACGATGACACCAGTGCGGAAGGCTTCTCCCGCCGGCATAGTTGCAGCAGTGAGCACAGTGCAGTGCGCCAGTTTACTGCAGCACAGCAGGAAGTGGGGGGCCGGCTCCATGTCTGCCATGTGTCATGCGCCTCTGTAGTCCAAGCAGTCCAATATGCAAAGTGCACTGGTGACGTCACCGCAGAGGTCACACCACACCACCTGTTACTCAACAGGCTCGAAACCAAGCCGGACAATGGGATCAGCAAGGTACTGCCACCCCTGAGGCTGCCCGCTGACAATGCTGCGCTGTATTATGGGCTGAAGCAGCAGATAATCGACTGTGTTGCAAGCGACCACGCCCCACACACCGCCGAGGAAAAGAGGGCACCATTTGAAAGGGCCTCATCAGGGATACCTGGCCTTGAAACAATGGTGCCACTCATAGCATCAGAGGTGTTCTCAGGACGACTGTCATGGGGCGACTACCTCGGTATATGCTGCAAGGCGCCAGCGAGAATCTTGGGGCTTGAGAGAAAAGGGGCACTCGCCCGGGGGTGTGATGCGGATATTGTTGCTATCCGTAGAGAGGAGTGGACCATACGTGGGGACAGGTTCTACTCGAAGAGTAGGCTGACACCGTTCGAGGGGCGGAGAGTACTTGCAAGACCTGTGCTGACCATTGTGGGGGGGGAGGTCGTGTTCAGGGACGGGCGGTTCGAAACGGAGCCGGGCACTGCCGGAGTGGTGCCGCTCCGCAGGATGCCGCTGGCAAAGACACATTAACGTGGCAGAGATGTTGTGATGTGTGAGTGTGGTGACAGTTGGTCGGAGCGTACAGCGACTCTGAAGGCGAGTTCCTTGTCAGACTGGCAAGGCGTACCGTCGACAGGTTTGTAGAGAGAGGGGTCAAGGAGAGCCCCCCAGACGACACGCCAGAGAAGCTGTGGCGTGAGTCAGGCGTGTTTGTCACACTGAACACCATTCGTGGAGAGAGCGTCAGCCTCAGGGGGTGCATTGGCCGCCCATATCCCAACCAGCCCCTAGTGGAGGCCACAATAGACTCGGCGGTGGACGCAGCTGTTCATGACCCGCGGTTCCCACCAGTAAGACCACAGGAGCTTGACTCAATCCTCGTAGAGCTCAGTGTGTTGACGCCGCCCAAGAAAATTGAATATTCCAGTCCCGATGAGCTCCTCAACATCGTAGAGGTGGGCCGTGATGGGCTCATTGCTGCCTCCGGAGTGTTCCGTGGTCTCCTGCTACCCCAGGTCCCGGTAGAGTGGGGCTGGGATGTCAAGCAGTTCCTAGAGCACACATGCATGAAGGCAGGCCTGCGGCCAGACGCGTGGCGAGACCCCAGAGTTTCATTCATGTCGTTCCAGGCAGAAATATTTGGTGAGGAAACACCACGGGGGGCCGTTGTACGGGACCCATTTCACAAACGGTGCTAGGGGGCTGGGAGAGTGCATGGAGTACCAGAGGCACGCAGGCTGCTAATGGACTACCTTGAGGAGGACCTCCGGTCTGGCGACATCACCACAGAGGCGCTCTGCCCAGCCCACGTTGATGGAGTGGGTACCATCTACTCAAAGGGGAGGGCTGTGCTTGCAGGTGCGAGAGAGGTCGCCACAATTGCGGGGCTCATGGGCCTTGAATTCGAGGGACTGGTGTCGGAGGGCGACTGGGTCGGTCGTGGAGAACCTGTAGTGCGGCTCAGCGGTCAGGTCGCCACACTGCTGCAGGTGGAACGTCTTTGCCTGAACATTGTGATGCACATGAGCGGCATTGCCACAAAGACGAGGACAATGGTGGAGCGGGTAAGGGACATAGACCTAAGGGTCACAGTAGCAGCAACGAGGAAGACCACCCCCGGTTTCAGGTACTTTGAGAAGCGTGCAGTACGGGTTGGTGGTGGAGACCCGCACAGATATGCCCTCGATGACATGGTGCTCATAAAGAACAACCACATCGCAGTTGTCGGCGGGGTCAGGGAGGCCATTGTCAGAGCACGTGCAACGGTTTCGTTTACAAAGCGTATATCGTGTGAGGTCAGGAATACATCCGAGGCGGTCACTGCAGCACGGGCCGGGGCTGACATCATCCTCCTCGACAACCTGACTCCGGAGGAGGTGCTCAATACATGCCAAGTGCTCCAGCGGGAGGGCTTGCGGGACCGGGTAGTCCTAGAGGTATCAGGGGGGATTGACGAGGGCAACATAGAATCGTATGCCAGGACAGGTATCGATGTCATATCAGTGGGGGCACTGACACACTCGTACCACGCAGCTGACTTCAACATGGAGGTTGTAGTCCAAGAAGAGTGAAGCAGCAGATGTGAGTAAGTTGGTGCCCCGGCCGGGATTTGAACCCGGGTCATGGGATCGAAAGCCCCAGATGCTTGGCCGGACTACACTACCGGGGCGGATGTGCAGGCGTCATGATATCTGTGCTGTTATTAAGATTGTGCAGTAGTGGTGTGGCCGGTTGCCGAGCAGGACAATCATCGACACGGGCAAACAGACTGCATGCCGTACAGGCCCCAAGACATGTGAGAGAGGGATGGGTGAGAACAGGGTTGGACACGGGGACTGAGCGGCATGCTATGGGACGCATGTGCCACCGCAGCTCCCGGTCGGTTCTACGGGTGCGCACGCAGGACATGCATGTTGATGGGGCCGCCAATGACGGCACGTACACGTCGCATCAACTGGTCGAGCAGGTTGTGGTCACAGTCCGCACCGGGTGAGGCCTGCAGGATGAACGACTGCAGGTCGCTGGGCGAGGGCAGACCCGAAAGGGTACTGTTACGAAAGACGAGTGTGGGGACTGTTGACACCCCATAGGCCCGTGCAATCGAATTGTGGAGGTCAACGTCAATCTCGTGTACCTTCAGGTCAGGGGTCAGAGAGGCAATCTCAGCCTCAACCATCGACTTGACCGTGCTGCACCAGACACAGTGCTTTGATGTGAACAGCAGGATCATTGCGCCTCATCACATCTGTGCCCACAGGGCCCGATTTAAGCCCGCACAATCCTAGGGTGCAGGGGGCCAAATCCATGTGCAGTGTTTCGGAACCTTAATATCGCAATCCTAACGAGGAGGAGGCGTCATTGATGGGCCCGTAGCTCAGCTTGGTAGAGCAGCAGGCTCATAACCTGCCGGTCAGGGGTTCAAACCCCCTCGGGCCCACCAGCCTGCGTGTTCTCAGCCGAACATGTTGTCCAGCAACATCATAACAACAAACCCGAACATCAGACCTAGTGTGGCATGCCGTGCAAAGCCACCGGAATGGCTTTCCGGGACCATTTCATCAGATACTACGAAGACCATTGCGCCAGCAGCAAATGAAAGCGCCACAGGGAGAAGGAACTGGGCAATGGAAACGACCGACACGCCGACCAGACCCCCCAAGGGCTCCACAAGTCCCGTCAGGAGTGCATACCCTGCAGCACGACGCCGACCATACCCCTCCCTAACCAACGGCATTGCAACGGCCAGCCCCTCCGGGATGTTCTGCAGGCCTATCGCGAGGGCGATTGGGACCCCGACTTCTAGGCTCTCCGCGCCAAACGCAACACCGACTGCCAGTCCTTCTGGAAAGTTGTGTATTGTGATTGCAAGGATGAGTAGCCAGATCCGGCGCATGCGTGTAGACGGGGGGCCCTCGTGCCCAGAAACAAAATGCTCATGGGGTATGTAGATGTCCACGAGGTGGACAAACAGACCACCGAACAGGAAGCCAGCTGCAACCAACCAGATGTCAGCAAGGCCGAGAGCAGGCACTAGGAGACTGAATGCAGACGCGGCAAGCATGACCCCACCGGCAAACCCCAGCATTGTGTCAAGTGACCTCCGCCCGAACTGACCCCCAAGTAGGACAGGAACCGCACCAATGCCAGTGGCAGCCCCCGCAAGCAGACTCGCCAGAGTCCCAGCGATAATTGTGTCTGTCAGCGCATCCACCGGTTACACCGCCAAACAGCCCCACGTCTGTCGGATTCGGGACTATACTATACCCATGGCCTGAAACGGATAACAGTGTCCTGACTGGAGTACAGGCAGATGGGTACACACTTTACCCGGCCTGACACAGCAGCCGCATATGAACTTGGCGTGTATCACAAGGGGGTCGTCCGGGCGCGACAGGGACATAGTTAGTCCATTGCCACGGCTGATAGGGCGGCTCAATTAACACATTGCAGCTCACAAGGGGGTGGGGCGGTAGCACACCTATTCGTCTGGTGCGCATCAACGGAGGGGGCGACTGGAAGAACACGAGAGAGCTGTCGCAACTGATATAACAGAGATGGAGGAATGCCGCTACCAGTGTGACAATGCGGGAGTGTAAGAGTTGACCGAGCACAGACAGTTGTACGACAAGGTCTTCAGCCTGATTGAGCAGCATGATAGTTGGATGAGCAAGACAATCAACCTGATTGCCTCGGAGAACGTCTCGTCCCCTGCTGTCAGGTCTGCGATAGTCTGCGACTTCAGGGACAGATATGCAGAGGGATGGCCTGGCGAACGGGTGTATGCAGGGTGTAAGTATATCGACGAGGTGGAGCTCATTTGCATAGACCTTGCAAAGAAGCTGTTCAGAGCAGAGTTTGCCGATGTGCGGCCCGTGTCCGGTGTAGTGGCCAACCTGATGATGTACACAGCCATGATGGAACCGCTCGACCGAATGATGGCGCTGTCAATCGCACATGGGGGGCACATATCACATGCAAGGAAGAGCCTCGGTGGGACTGCTGGCGCAGTCCGGGGGCATAAGGTGCGTAACTGGGTGTTTGACGAGAAGGAGTTCAATATCGATGTTGACGCCAGTATCAAGGAAATACGGAGGCTCCAAGAGAAGGGGCAGGAGATAAGGTTCCTGCTGTTCGGGGGGTCTGTCTTTCCATTCCCGCATCCTGTAAAGGAGTTCCGTGAAATCGCAGACGAGTTCGGGATGCATATCGGGTACGACTCTGCACATGTGTCAGGACTCATTGCAGCAGGCCGTTTCCAAGACCCGCTACGTGAAGGGGCCGACATAATGACTGCATCCACCCACAAGACCCTACCGGGACCACAGCACGGGATTGTGCTCTCAAAGGCCGAGTTTGCAGATGCAGTGAAGGTTGCAGCCTTCCCCGGACTGCTCAGCAACCACCACCTCCACAACGTTGCTGGTCTGGCTGTGGCCCTTGCGGAGATGATTGAGTTCGGAAAGGAGTATGCAGACCAGGTAATCAGGAATGCAAAGGCCCTTGCACAGGCACTCCATGAACGCGGGTGGAACGTAGTCGCTGAACACAAGGGGTTCACGGAGTCACACGTAGTACTCGTGGATGTTTCCGAAACGCCAATGAAGGATGGACGGACTGTCGAGGAACATCTTGAACGAGCGAACATCATCATTAACCGGAACCTGCTGCCATGGGACAAAAAGATGGGGAGGGACTACAGGCGGCCCGGTGGGATCAGGCTCGGCTCAAGTGAGATGACGCGCCTTGGTATGAAGGAGTCCGAGATGGACGCAATCGTCGAGTTCATGCACAGGGTGGTCATGAAGGGCGAAGATGTCGACAGGGTCGCGGCGGATGTGGCCGAGTTCAGGAAGGACTTCCAGAAGGTACACTTTGCTTTCGACACTGAAACACCCGCCTATGCACACCTGCGTTTCAGATAGTGGCAGGGCCCCAAGGGTCTGCGAGGGGTTGCAGATGGAGCTGCACGAGGCACAGGATCTTATGCGCAGGATATACCTAGAGCGAGACCGCAGACGAGGAGTTGAACGGACAATCCTACGCACATTCCAAGAGCTGGCAGAGCTCAGCGATGCGTTCCTCAAGGGGGATGACCACAGCAGCATCAATAGTGAGCTCGCAGATGTCCTCGCCTGGGTCTGTTCCCTCGCAAACCTCTTGGATGTCGACCTTACGCAGGCACTGACGAAAAAGTACGGCAGTGGGTGCTCTCGGTGCGGGCATACGCCGTGTGAATGTAAGGACACACCGTAAGGCATGCGGTTGACCCGTCCCACGACCCGCCGCGGAATGGGAGACGCCCGGTGACACACACACCCGATAGAGTGACCGTTGCGGGCAACAGACAGCAACCTTAATATTCCCAACCACTCCACGATGACCCAAGGACGCCGCCGTAGCTCAGTTCGGTAGAGCGACAGCCTGTTAAGTTGTAACGCGCTACGGTCACGTAGTGCGTGACGAATGGCCGGAGGTTCAAGTGTCACTGTGGGCACACAGTGGCTGAAAGTCCTCCCGGCGGCGCCACTACCTCCTGTTGCACGTATGCGATTGCATGGATGACTCACCACAACCTCTATAAGCTGAAACATGTGGGAGAATGTGGGGCCAGTGGCTAAGCCAGGTATAGCGACAGGCTCTTAACTTGTAGAGCGCGAGGCTGCCTCGCACTTGAGGACTGGTCGGGGGTTCAAATCCCCCCTGGCCCGCCACTCCACTGTACTATTATCGTCTAGGACGTTGAGGGGGACGGTCGCCCAAGTCATGTATCAAATGGGTGGCGTGCAGACGGTTGTGCATGACCGCAGGGTGGCCGCGACTGTGAACCTGGTCGACCATGACGCAGCCGCCAAGTATGTATATATTAGTGCACTACAGAGCGGGACTACTACACTGGACTGTGCGTAGCCATGTCCCTACGTGAGAACAGGTTCATCGTGGCAGTGCTGGTCGCAGCAGTTGTATTCAGCGGACTTACCATGGGCAACTTTCACCCCGCACCGGTGCCTGCTGGGGTATGCATTGTAAGGGGCACTGTCTTTGACTTTGGAGAATACCCCATCATTGACCACGAGCAGATTGCAGTGTTCAACTATCTCAGGGGGTTTGTGGCCGGGAAGCCATATGGGGACTGGGACGACTGGCATGTTGGGCAGTACCATGGACTTTTGCACTATGTGGTAGCCTTCATGACGTATGCAACATCAATGATGTTTGCCTCAACACCCGGATACCGGACGGAATACTACATGGGGTTTGCCCACAATCTCATCAAGAAAATGAACACATCTTATGAGGAATGGGGGGAGGACTCGATAGAGTACATGGAGTGGCTACACCCGTCCTACAACTACGTGGACTACTACTGGCCGAACGCCTCCGACCCGAGTGGGCTGTACATGGGAGGGTTTCGGGGCCCTGCAAACATAATGTGGACAGGACACTACACACTGATGATGATGCTATACGAGCGGAACTTCAACACAGGCGAGTTCACAGGTGAGATAACAAGGTTCATCAATGGCTGGAACGAGTCGCTCACTACCGATGGGCTTGGCAACCCGAGGGAGGGCGGGATCTGGGGCGTCGGCCTCATACCTTGCGAGCCGTACATTGTGTTTGTCCAGTGCAACAGTATCCCAATCATGTGCACAGAACTCTATGACAACATGTACGGTGCTCGGTACGTGGAGGGTGGGATGTGGGACTATGGACTGCAGTTCATCAATACCGTGATGCAAGACCACTACGGACTGTTCATAGATGGGTACTATGTG
>JALVPN010000145.1 GCA_027031765.1 Promethearchaeota archaeon
CACCCTCACCCCCGTGTTTCTCGTGCAACCCGGCCCGGGCCTCGCCCAGCAACGCCATCCAGTCCACCGTCCGGCCTCCTGGGTGTGTATTACTGGCGTAGTCCCCAGCCCACTACTCCCATGATGCACCGCTATTCCCCGCATCATACTCGGTTTTATTACGTGCTCCAGTGGTAATGTAGGTGAGTTGTACCACAGAAACTGAGTCCACATGGAGATGCTGACAGATGGAGAACGGAGCCCAGCCGACCTCGACCCTCTGGAAGAACGCAGAAGTGCTGCATGTCCTCTATGGCCTGCTCGACAGTGACCGCGAGCCGACCGACGCTGATGCCCGGCGCCTCAGGGCGCTCTATGCTGGCTCGTAGGCAGCTGGATGCGAGGACCGTTGACCTGACCAATCACGCTCCTCATTTCCCGGAATGAGGTCACTACGCTGTCTCCGCATGCATCTCCCGGCAAGGCAGAGACACACAGTGGGGACGGTACCTCCCCGGCGCCGTCCCCACACCACGGTCCTGGTGGACTCCGCCCACCCAGTAGGGCCCACTCTTTGAGATGCGCGTGTTGTAGACCCAGGCCTTCCTTTTCCACTCCGACTCTGCCGGGCGTCTGGTCTGTGGTGCCCACTCCATGCTACATGCCCCGATTGCCCCCGTCACTACCGGCATCTGCCTGCACATCGCGCCTGATGTCCCCGGTGTGACTCAGAGGGTGCGTCAGTCTTATCTGCGTCCGTCACCTGGGCGGGCATGACCCCTTGTGGGAGTTGAGCGCACAGTATGCGTAGGGTCGTCATTGACTATGACAACAGACCATACCGACCGGGAGAGGTGGTCTCCGGGAAGGTCAGTGTGACTACGGACAAGGAGTTCCAGTGCAACAGGGCCCTCATCTCATTGGTGGGCGTGGTGAGGACATCAGTGGTGCGTGGTGGTGGGCGTACGAGACGTGTGTACCGGGACTCCCTGACTCTGGTCGATGAGACCTGTGTCCTGAGCGAGGAGCGGTCCATCCCAGAGGGTGAGACCTCCTTCCCCTTTGAGTTCCGGCTGCCCACATATATCCCCGACACATTCAGTGCGTACCGTGCTGAGGTGTCCTATGGTCTTTCTGCGAAGGTCGAGGTGTCATGGGCCCTCGACCCCAAGGCTGAGTCAGAGGTACATGTGTCGGTGCCCCTGAGCGAACGCAGGGGGGAGCGTCAGACGCCACGTATTGACACCGGGGACGGTGACGAGGTGCTCGTAGACATGCCCTCCGACACGCTGGTGCCAGGTAGTTCCGTCCGTCTACGCCTCTCCGTCCACGGCTCGCCCCGGATCCGTGGTGTGCGCACCGAGCTGTTCCAGGTGGTGCACCGGGTGGCCCGTGGGCGCGATGATGAGTCATGGGTCGAGCTTGACAGACAGACGGTGGAGGCGGAGGAGCTAGCTGCTGGCCTCTGGACCGACGTGACACTCGGCCCCGTCCCTGAGCGGCTCGTAGAGATCAAGACACCCCTGCTGACCGTCAGGTACATCCTCAAGGTCACAGCAGACATACCGTTCCGGTTCGACAAGTCGGTGGAGATACCACTGGCCGTTGGACTTGCACCATCCGACGACCTCCTCGAGGCCGACGTGTCCTCCGTGGGCTGGGAGTTCCGCATATCTGGCTGACGGCCCTCGACAGTAGGCCGCTGCGTGCATCTGGCCAGTCTTGCTGTCGGGAGCGGTCCAGTCCGGACCCGGTGCAGTAATGGGGCTCACGGTACTGTCCAGACTGTGTGCTGACCGGTGTTTTATTTTTGTGTCCGTCATGCTACTGCTTGGGGAGCAGAATGTGTGGTCTTGCACGGAGGTGCGATTCCTTTATGTGTCTGTGTCCACTCCACGGTGTTGGCGTGATATCTTGAAGAAGAGAGTCGGAGTCGTCCTGGGACGTGGTGGCCACACTGCGCAGACCTTCGCGCTGGTAGACCTCTTGGGCCGGTCTTTCGAGTATATCTACATGGTCGGAGTCCTCGACCCACTGACAAGGGCGAAGATCCGCATCCCGGGACGCGTGTTGCCGGTACTCCCACCACGGCTCCAGCCCACCGACTCCCGGCTCCTGTCCGTACTGCGGACGCTCGTGACCCTGCTCCTGGCCTTTCTCTACCTGGCGTTCTGGAGGCCCGGCATCGTTGTGAGCTGTGGCACCGGCCTCACGGTCCCCGTGTTCTATGCCGCACGGGCCCTAGGTGTCAGGACCGTCTACATTGAGAGCATGTCGCGGGTGGAGACCCTATCCATGACCGGGCGGCTCCTCCTTGGTAAGACTGACCTCTTCATTGTCCAGTGGCCCCAGCTCGCGGAGAGGACACCCGGGGCGGTCTATGGGGGGCAACTGCTATGATATTCGTCACTGTAGGCACTTCCCACTATGACCCGCTCATCCGTGAGATGGACGGTCTGGTCGCATCCGGCAGGGTGCCCCGGCCAGTTGTGGCACAGATTGGTCGCGGTCAGTACGTCCCCCAACACATGCGCTACTACCGTTTCCTGAAGAGCCTCCAGCCGGCGTATGACGCTGCTGACCTGGTCGTGAGCACTGGTGGTGCTGGCACGACCATAGAGTGTGTCCGTCGTGGCCTCCGCCTGGTGGTCGTGGAGAACGAGTCACTGATGGAGCGTCACCAGGCCCAGCTGATTGGGGAGATGGCAAGACGCGGTCACCTCCTATGGTGCCGGCGGCTCGATGACCTTGCAGACTGCGTCCACGAGGCCCTCAGTCGTGAGTTCCCACCATTCGTGTCAGACCCGCCAGATGGGATACGCACTGTGGTGCTCGCCCTCCTCCATGACGACTGATAGGCACACCCAAGTCCCGTGCGCATGACCTGTCCAGGACTGTCACTGCCCCGGCCATCACTACGTCATTATGCCAGACGGTATGCCCCCGGTATGTCCATTTGGCGCCAAACGCGGCAGCCCCTCGGGGGCCTCCATGCGGTGCTGTGGTCATCCCAATACCCCGGTGGGTATGCGGATATCACGTAGGGCTGTATGGTGCTATTCTCCGGGTTTGATGCATCCTTTATATTCGTCGTCTCCCACCCGTTCCATAGGAAACTGAGGTGAGTAAAAAATGAGCAAGAAGAGAAGCAGGAAGTCAAAGAGGCTCATCCGGACTCGTGGGATGGCGCTTGCCGTCAAGCTCTTCCGCTGCAACGGCCTGAGCATGAGCCCTACCAAGCTGGCGGCCACGTTCCGCAACATGCCCTATTCACCCAGCAAGGACGAGATCACCGCCGGGTTCACAGAGGTCAAGGCGAGTGGCAAGGTGGTGCGTGGTGAGTTCGTGGCAGGGTTCAGGGTACCAGTGCTGTCGTACGACGCCGAGGGCAACCTGACACCGGTGCACTATGTGAGTGTTGACCGCGGCACAGTGCTGGTCAAGCTCGACCGTGGCACCGTAGAGGTCAGGGGTTCAGAGCGCATATCCCGGAAGTTCAGGAGGATCCTTGAGGACACGACCGGTGCCAAGCTGTCGCCTCTCAACCTGAACGGTGGGACAAAGAAGCTGTACACACAGGCTGCGGAGATTGACGCTGTCCTGCTCACGGGGGTCGAGAAGGGGAACCTCACGCAGGCAGAGTTCAGGGGCCTTGGGATACAGAACGAAGAGGAGATTGGCCTCTACACGCGACGTTACAAGGGGTCGATCAGTCGTTTCCGTGGCACATTCCCCTATCCATCCGGGGCGTTCTTGACCACCACTGTGAATGCAGATGCGGGCTCGCTAATCGTGTACCGCAGTGGTGACGGCATACTGGAGAAGGACCTGGAGTGGATAGTCGACCTGATGGAAGAGGCGGCACTGGCCGAGGAGAACGCATAGTTGGCCGTGGGACGGGTCGCTGCGGCCCGCCCGGCCCCCATGTTTTGTCTGTCATGCCCTGTGCAGGGCAGGGGTGCCACTAACGCTGCTCTCTGATGGGCATACCTGTACCGCCGTGGACGGGGTTCACATCTGGTACACATCACATCCAGGCGCTCGGGTCACGCTTGAGGCCTATCACTGTCCTCGTGTTCTCTACGTACCACCGTGTCCTGTCCCTGAACAGTGGCCAGAACTCGAAGAAGACCGCGGGTTCCTCAGCCTCAAGCAGCAGGAACCCGTTCCACTCAGTGCCCCACGCATGGCGGTAGTCACCTATGAGGTGCAGCTCTTCGGGCCAGCCCTCGTCGAGGAACTGTTTCCAGAATGCACGGGCCCTGTCCGACTCCTCAGTGGTCATCTGCCTGAACTTGTAGAACACAACGAAGGCGTATGTCATCGGGTGCACGCGTCCTGGGAATGGAGTGGGTGGCGGTGGATTAAAAAGATTGGTCATGGGTGGTGGACAGAGGATGAGCGAGGACGAGAGCGCGGTCGTGAGCCGTGATTTCCAACACGGACGCGTGGCATACCGGTTCCTGTGGAACACTGCGCACCATCGCAGTCTGGGCTACGAGTCGGGAGACCTTGCTGCCCTGTGGGCGCACTTGGAGGCGGTGCGGCGGGGCAGTATTCCAACGGTACCGTTCCAGGACCCGTCCTACCTGCGTGCGTCAGGCCTCAGGCTGACACGGATGTCGCGGTCGGCGGCTGTGGGTTTCAGGGAGCGTCTGTTCAGGAGCGGCATGGTGCGTGTGTACAGTGACGACCCCCTCGTGAATGCCCTCCGTCAGTTCCACAGGGCCAGGAACAGCACAGCCCGCCCGCTAGACCACGGCGTGCTACGAGACTTCATCATGCACGACCCGGCCAGCATTGCGCTGGAGGTGCCGGTCTGGTCCGACGAGTACCACCTCTCCGGGCACATTGACCTTGTGAGGTTTGAGGACGGTCTCGTCCAGGTCTGTGACTACAAGCCCGGCCCTCTTGAGACGACCAGGCACCGGTTCCTTGAGGCCCTCCCGCAGGTCGCAGCCTATGGTGAGATGATGGCCTATCACCTTGCATCCACGTTCAGGCAGGCACTGGATGCCCCGTTACTCCCCCATGTCACATGTGCGGTCTTTGACACCCACTCGTGCTGGCGGTTTGGCGCGGAGCTGTTCGTCACACTTGTTGCAGCACGTCGTGTCGAGGGCCTCTAGCCCCGCCCGTTCTCCACAACACGCATGCGGATTTCTTCCTCAACGCTCGGTGCATGGGCCGCCATGCCGCTCCACCTGATTGAGATTGTGGGGCGTTCTGACACGAGCCCCTCACGTATGCGGGAGAAGTACTGTTCTGTGAGGACACCAAAGTAGCCAATCGCAGGGTCGACGGGCACCCACCCTTTTCCCGCCAGGTATGCTTCAGACCACGCGTGTGACTCGGGGTTGCTGCCGTCCCGGTATATGTGGCCGACCACGCGTCTGGCGGGAATCTTGGCTGCGCGCAGCAGGGCTATGAACAGGTCTGCGTGTTCGTCACAGTCACCCTCCTTCTCCCTCACGGCACGGGACGCACCAATCCTCTCGTCGAGGTGGGTCTTCAGTCTGAGGTGCTTGCGGACCGTGTCGAACGCGAGCCGTGCGTACCGCTCGTCGCTGTCTGCCCTGCTGGATATCTGTTCGGCCATCTCCTGTACGAGTGGGTCGTCCACCTCCCAGTACTTGTCTGCCTTGCAGTATGTCCCCCGGTGCCTTGACATCTCTTCCGTGGGCGTTTCCAGCCGTTCCATCATCCAGTCGCGTGTGGTGGTGTCTATCCGGAGGGTCACTGTGGGTGAAAAACTCTCGCCGGGCTGCAACTCTGGTACCTTGATGATGGCCACCATGTTACGTTCAGCCTTCTCGACAACGCGTGCTGGTGGGAAGACATCGATTGCCCGTACGAACTGGTTGTCCATGTCGGTGAGCAGGTGCCAGGTCATCCGTGCGTCCTGTAGTCTTCCACCACCGTTGTTGTGTACGTCTGCCTGCATCTCTATGAGCAGTCTCAGTATGGTGACCTCCGGTAGCCATGTCACTGATGTCCTTTGTGTGCAGGGGCCCATGGACTTGGGATGGAGTGGTTACCCCGTGTGGCACGGTCATTGCACCGCCGGTAGTGTCCTCTTGCACCTGTTGACGCTGGTCACACTGGTGTGCCTCTGGGCACTCCCGGACCGGACAGCACAGACCCGTTGTGGGAGGCCTGGTCTGCCGTCCCACTCACAGCTAGCCTTCCCGGATACATTTATGTGTTGCCAAGGGTTCACTCTCCGATGGCTGCCACAATCACGCTGGGGCCAGGCCGCCCGAGTCAACGGTCGGGCGTGTGTACGGGGGTCCTTGCCGCATGAGCGATGAGAGAAAGGTCGTTGAGGAACTCCTTGCAGAGATGGGTGTTGACAGTGAGAAGATGCGCGAGCTGGTCGAGTCCGGTCAGCTCCCGGCTGACATCCTGAAGGTAGAGTCTGCTGACCAGGTGCGTCGACGCCTTGAGATCGAGAGGAGCTCAGAGAGGCTGAGGGAAGCACTGAAACAGCTGCAGGACAAGCTCGACGACCTGGACACAGTGGTGGACCGTGTTGAACGCGATGTGGTGCCTGTCATCCTCTCATTCCTCGTGGGCCTGAAGGGCAACCTCGTTTCCCTCCGGAGTACCATCATAGGTCGGAGCAAGAGGCTTGCCAAGACCAACCTGCAGGCCACATTTGTGGACACCGAGGTCAAGCGCGTGGTCGAGGAGGAGTTCGCAAGTATTGAGGAGACCCTCACCACCGGCATGTCGGCACCAATCCTTGACAAGGTGCGGGAGCTCACAGATGTCCTGAAGGAGTCCATGAAGGCCCTGGCAGCCCTCCTGACAGAGGTGAATGCCCGTGTTGACGACTATGCCCAGCGGACACGTACTGAGTTCGACTTTCTGACACGGGAGTTGAGCAGCAAACCGCGGACGGAGCTGACACCCGAAGTCCGGGAGACGATTGCTGCCCTTGAACGTCGCGTCGAGGAGCTGGAGAGCGACCTGACAGCTGCAAGGCAGGCGATTGAGAACCGGGACAGCGAGATTGAGAGGCTGCGTGCGGAGGTCAGCGTGCTCCGCGAGAAGAACGAGGCGCTGGAAGACACGGTCGCAACCCTTCGTGCTGCTCCGACCGCCGATGTCGCACAGCTCGCCGAGCTGCGTCAGACGATCAAGACGGTCGAGACGTCCCGCGACCTGCTCGCCCGGAAGTTCGAGCAGGAACGGAAGCGGGCGGAGGAGGCGGAGGAGAAGGCCCGCGGACTGAGTGCGGTGATTGCGGAGAAGGACATCGAGATTGGCGACCTCCAGACACGTGTCAAACGACTTGAGGAGGAGCTTGAGACGATGCGTGCCCGTCTGGCCGAAGTGGACGACCTGCGTGCCCGTCTGCGCTCCTACGAGTCCGGTGACAGGGCCCGCGAGCTGGAGCTCGCAAAGGCGGAGCTCGACCGTGTACAGGGGAGTCTCGAACGTCTTACTGCTGACCACCAGGAGGTGGTGCGCAGGCTCAGGGCTGCTGAGGAGAAGATCAGTGCCTACCACCGTCTGATGCAGGCCGCAGAGAAGACAAAGGCGTACCTGATGGTGGAGGACAACAAGTCAATGACCATCCGTGAGATTGCCCGGGCCCTCGGCGTCTCTCCTGCTACTGTCACGAAGTGGGCCGAGGACTTTGAACGACTGGGCATAGCACGGGTTGTCGACGGCACAACACTCGTGCCAATGGGGCCATCAGAGGGGGACGACTCCACCTCAACGGGCGACTGATGGATCGCGTCTGGACACCCTCTGGAACAGTGCCATGAGGTCGAGCAGTCTATCAATGGCCAGTGCCTTTGCATACACATTGACGACGTTGTCGCGCCCCTCGTTGTCACCAATCAGATAGCTCCTGACTGCGGGCTGGAGCACCGCCTGTACGTACTCCTGTCTGAGCGAGCGCAGGTCAGCAACGAGTGACTGGTCGAGTTCACCGCGTTCGAGGGCGCTCTTCACGGAGGCCGCGAACTTGCAGCACGGGTCTTCGGGCTCACCGGTGCACTCATCGAACATATCTGATGCTAGGGCAAGGCACTCCTTTAGGGCACTGGGGTAGTCGGTCATGGCCAGCAGGGTCACCTCTGAGCACCTCTTGAGGAACACCTCCTCGACCGAGGCAATCTCTCCAAGGAGACGACCAAGCTTCTTCATGCTCTCGCGCTCAGACATATGAAAAGACCGCACTAACGGACTCACGAATCCTTTTAACACTGTCTGGCCCCATGTCCTTTTCCGCCCACGTGTCCTGTCCCCACACGGGCCCTGCACTTGCATGTGTAGGTGGTGGAGTGATTGCACGCCCTGACCAGCCCGCTGTCCACGGGCAGTCCCACTCCTGCCTGTGGTGTTGTGCCCTGCATGTGTGCCACCACGTCCCAAGCCCCATCTATGACCATGGGCCACGAGCGGCCCAGTGCCGTGTCACAGTTGTACCGCAAAGCGGATAAGAGCCCGCACGGAGCTGCACCATGATGAGAGAAGCAGTCCTTTATTCCCAGATCAAGGACGGTGTGCGCTGCGACCTGTGTGCACGGCGGTGTGTGATCCGCGAGGGCGAGACCGGGTTCTGTAGGGTGCGCACGCTCAGGGACGGCAAGCTCTACAGCACGGTATATGGTCTCGTTGATGGCATGGCACCAGACCCCATAGAGAAGAAGCCACTGTTCCACTTTGCACCCGGCTCTCACACGTTCTCAATCAGCACGTCGTCATGTAACTTCAGGTGCCAGTTCTGCCTCAACTACCACTCATCACAGAGGGAGACCCCCGTTGGTCAGCAACTGACGCCTGAAGAGATTGTTGCCCTTGCCAAGAGGTACGGCTGTCATGGCCTGAGCTATACGTACACGGAGCCGACCATATTCATGGAACTCGCACATGACACTGCCGA
Organism: Promethearchaeota archaeon; assembly: GCA_027031765.1. Classification (GTDB taxonomy): domain Archaea; phylum Asgardarchaeota; class Thorarchaeia; order Thorarchaeales; family Thorarchaeaceae; genus JALVPN01. The sequence continues at coordinate 8,882 of JALVPN010000145.1, forward strand.
GATTGCCCACAACAACGGCATGTACAACACGTTCGTGACCAACGGCTACATGACCGAGCAGGCTGTGGACTACATCGCACCTGTGCTCGACGCGGCCACCGTGGACTTCAAGGGCAGCGGCAACCCCGACTTCTACAGACGGTACATGGAGGTGCCCCGGGTCGACCCCATCTTCAGGTCGCTCAAGCGTATGAAGGGACGTGGCATATTCATTGAGATCACCAACCTCATCATCCCGCAGGTCGGAGACCTCGTCGACGACACCAGGCGCCTCGCAAGGTGGATTGTCGATGAGCTCGGCCCACGCACTCCAGTCCACATAACCGCCTTCAGTCCCATGTACAAGATGACCCACCTGCCAAGGACTCCTGCTGTGACCCTTGAGAAACACATCCGGGCCTGCAAGGACGAGGGCCTTGTGTTCGTCTACTCGGGCAACATCGCAGGACACGACTATGAGAACACCTACTGCCCGGAGTGCGGCTTCAGGGCCGTGGAGCGCTGGTCCGTCTTCCTCAAGAAGAACCGGCTCGCTGAGGACGGCACGTGTCCCAAGTGCGGCGCCGACCTCAACATTGCTGGTGTCAAGTACATGGGGAGTGGCGGCTCACGGCTGCCATTCTTCTTCTAGCCGAGGGCGCGGGACCTTGAACATCATCGGTATCAGGTGGACCGCACAGGACGACACCAGCTTCAAGGTCGGTATGTCCGGGTGGCAGGACGGACGGACAGTGACAGTGCCACTTGCCCCGGGCATGCATGTGTCGTGGCGCATCAGCGGGCCCCGCCTGTGTGTGGGCTACAGGGGTGTTGACGGCACCATGCACCCATGCCCAGAGGGACGACGCGCCCTCCTCTCCAGTCCCCAGTGCGGCCCATGTATGGCCTCAGACATCTCGTCACCCTGTGCCAAGTGCGACGGCAGCAGGTGCAGCGCCCAGCCCGCGCGTCGTGCATCGTGTATCCAGAGAGAGCATGTGCTCTACGTCGCAGTCTTCGGCCACGGCCTCGTCAAGGTCGGTGTGTCATCATCAAGACGGGTGCGCACGCGGTGGGCCGAACAGGGTGCCGACTATGCTGCGGTACTGGCAACATATGACAGCGGCATGGCTGCACGACGTGTGGAGGCAAGGCTGGGCCGTAGCCCGGGTCTCTCCACCAGGGTCACCACCAAGTACAAGGCGTCACACCTGCACCCGCTCCCCCCGGACAGGGCCATGCAGACGGTCGCCGCCCTGCGCCCTTTGCTGAGAGCACATGGCCTCACGCTGCCAGACCTGCTTGAGGACATGTCACAGCACTACGGTCTTCGACAACTGGGGCCACATGTCTCATGCGAGCTCCTCCGCGTCGACCGGGACCACAGGTCCATCGATGTCGTCGGGGAGGTGGTCGGTGTGAAGGGCCCGATACTCGTCATCCGGCGTGGGGCCCTGCTGTATGGCCTGAGCGTGCCATCTGTGGCCGGCCTCCACCTGATAGAGGACACGCGCATCATACCTGAGACCCAGACACAGCTGACCGACTTCTGACGGCCTCAGCCTGTCACTGTCAGCTGTTCCACCACTCCACTCCTCCAGTCTACTTGCGCGTCCCAGGTCGCGTGGTCGGCGGCGGACACTGTGCACAGGGCCAGGACCCGCACACGTATTCAGGCCACATCTATTGCCGGCCTGGCCGCGTCCCCGTGACACAGCATCCCTACTGCTCCCAGCTATCTTCATATTGGATGGAGTACAGTGCACTGTCCGGGTGCGAATGGCCGGCACACTTGACGAGAAAAAGGTCCGGTATATCTCCCTCGTACGAAAGGAGGGTGGCGAGCCAGTACTGAGTATACCGTTCAGGGAGATGAGCGTAGACCCGGACCTCGTGGCAAGCTTTGTCCTTGCAATCATCATCTTTGAGAACCGGCAGCTGAAGACGTTCACGAAGGAGGGCTATGTCGTCGTCATCGAGGAAGGACAGTACGTTGTCGGCCTGCTGATTGTCGACCGGGTGGACGACGACACGGAGTACAGGCGGGCCCTTGTCGATGTGATCCAGAGGTTCGAGGAGCGCTACGAGGGCCACTTCCTGAGCTGGCGCGGTGACATCCGACCGTTCCGTGAGTTTGCACTCGACATCCTCAGCGTCTTCCCGTACTGTCGGTTCGACTGGGATATGATACCAAGACTAAGGGTCGGTGGCGTGGAGGGGGCAGAGTCGCGGCCCATTCCGTGGAGCGTGGGAACGACCGACGAGAAGTTGCACCGGGTGCTTGGCTTTGTCAATGGCAAGCGTACGGTGGCGGAGATCTGTGATGCGTCGGGCCTTCCTGATAGAGAGGTGGCTGCCATCTTCTCAATGCTCCTCAAGTACGGGTGGGTCACGATGACGCGGCGGCTGGACGAAGACACGGTGCTCATAAAGATGGCGGACCCACCAATGCGGCTCCTCGGGGCCTACGGCGAGCAGCTCACCAAGCTCGTCGACCTCTGCGATGGTACCAGGACATTGCGGGAGGTATGCGGACTGTTGCCATATGACATGGCCGCAGTTATGACGGTGGCCCGCAACCTCGTCAATGCTGGTGTCCTCGCACACTATGAACCGGGTGAGCAGGGAAGACACGGAGGGCAGTGAACCATGACAGTCGACGTCAGCAAGATCCGCTACGTTGCCCTGATACGCCTTGAGGGCGGCGAGTCGGTACTCAATGTACCATACGCAAAGATGACAGTTGACCCCGACCTGATTGCAGGCTTTGTCACTGCGGTCATCATCTTTGCCAAGACACCAATCCGTACAATCCGGAAGGCTGCATACGACATCTTGATTGAGGTGGGGGACACCGTGCTGGTGCTCCTCGTGGTGGACCCTGTCCCTGACGAGACACCGTACCGAGAGAGGCTGAAACGCATCCTGACAAAGGTCGAGTCGGAGTTCGGGGCGAGGCTCAGGGACTTTGAGGGCGACATCCGCCGTTTCAGGGAGTTTGCACTGTCTGTCCTTGTGGAG
>JALVPN010000146.1:0-30780 GCA_027031765.1 Promethearchaeota archaeon
ACCGACAATCTCAGCCATCGCATCCCTCAGCCGTCTGCCGTCCAACACGTCACCCCCGTGCGAGCTGGGACAGTAGTCGATAGAAACGGTACACACCTCGCAGGTGGCGCCACAGGCCTTCTACAGTTAGTTGTCCCCTGAGGAGTGCGCCCAAGACCGAAACGCGGCCGCGCAGGATGTCGACGAGCAGGGCGACCGTGAGCCGCACCCCGAACGTGTAGTCCTCTGTGCGGCCGGCCCGCACCGTGAGCCCGTCCTGGAACACGAGCGTGACCGGGTAGTAGTCCGTGTCCAGGACCACGGTCATCCTCCATGAGGAGACCTCCTCGGCAATACCAGGTCGTCGTATGACCTGTTGGAGGACCGTTGTCAGCATGGCCCCAAGGAGGTCACGTGGTAGTGCAGGCACCGTCTGCATGTCGTATAGTCACCTCTCTGCTAACGACACACTGTACATGCGCGACATATGAGTGCATGCAATGTGTCAGCGTGCACCCGGACTGGTGGGACAGTACTGGCCCTGAACGGGAACGCAAGTAGGGGAGCAGAGCTCCGTCGTGCAGGCGGACACACCCCTGCCAGTGGACTCGCACTCCCGTTCCCTGTAGTGTACGCTCTACTGTGAGGACGTATGCATAACATAGATAACGGGAGAGGTCCGAACTTGACCGGATGCGTGAGTGGAATGGCCGTCGACATCGTACAGACATGGCTGTATACTATGCAAGTCGAGTTCGACCTAGACGTAGACAACGGGGTCTTCGTTACCGAGTGGCCAATAGATGACAGGAAGTTCGAGATGTACATATCGTGTCGCGCCGATGGGTGGATACAGATCAGCGCGCTGTTGGTGAGAGACGACAGGATACCCCCAGCTGTGAAGGAGGCCCTGTACGCAGAGCTCCTCAAAGAGAACCGGCGTCTCGATGACGTCACGTACTCTATGGACGAGGAGGGGAACCTGTATGCGGAGAACGATGTGCCTGTTCACTCAAACCTGGGCAACTTCCTCACCGAACTGAACGCCGTGGTCTATGCCGTCAAACGGTTCAAGAGGAATGTGGCCCAGATCTTCGGGCTGGGTGGTGCCCTCGACAGCATGGTCGAGTGACACCTCCTCCCTGACCAGTGGTGCACGACGAGCGGGCCGGGGGTCACATGTCATGGAGCAGTCTGGCGAGCTCCTCCAGTGACTCAAGCCCTGCGGGGTCGGTCACAAGTGCGAGCCTGATGCGACGTCCCTCCCCCGGTGTGAGGGGGTCCGGGCGTCCCATGAACGGTGCCAGTACGACATTCCCGAGATGGATGACAGCAAGTACTCCGTCGCGAGGTGCACCAGCAACACCGACCGCACTGGCCCCACTCTGCACCGGTCGCAGGACACACGAGCCCGACTGCGTCAGCGTGAACACTGCGAACGGTGCGGGCCGGATGGTCGTACGACGCTGTGAGATGCGGGTGTCAAGCACAGTGCCCTCAAGAGAGCCGTTGACAGATGGGTGGACCATGAGGGACGGCGAGAACACCAGGGGGGCGCCCGTAGGGTTCCGGGACGCCATCTCGACCATTACGAGAGGACTCTGTGGAGCTGTCAGGTAGCGTACTGCGAACTGTGCACCCTGCCACGCGTCCTGTACCTCCGATGTCCACGTCACCTCCACACCCTGCCAGTGACCGGATGCAAAGGGCCGCGCCGACATCTCCTCCTGGTTCGTCCGGGCGCGTTCCGGCCCCTCGCCCACCGCCTCAGACCAGACCAGTGGCTGGACACCGCCGTAGTAGTTCTGGAAGAACTCGAGTGGCGCAGGCCGTGGGAATGCCGAGGAGAGCAGCCGTGTGTCCTGTGAGGTCGTGAGAGAGTAGAGGCACCCGCCAAAGTCGGCCGAGACCGCGTACTCGATGAGGCCGTTCCGCACCCTGAACACCTTGAGGCCCTCGTCCTCGTCCTCGACGACCTCGACCTCGCCGCGTCCGCCGAGCTGGACCACATGGTACGTGAACTCCAGCTCTGATGGCAAGAGGAGGGTCGCCCTACCGGTGTGTACTGCGAGGCCGGGACCAACACACTCGGTCGGGGTGAGCGAGATGGCCACCTCCGCAACGTCCTGGAGGGATATCTGGTGTACAGCATCACCCTGTCCATCGCTGGTGCGCCACCCTGGTGGAGGACTGACTGTCACGGGCACTGGCATAGGTGCAGAGACCGCAGCCCGAAGGCGCAGGTGGAGCTCCACGGGCCCCGGCGATACCATGACCTCTGGTCTTGCTTCAAGGTCAATGAAGTGGCGTGTAGCTGGCACATGCCGTGCCTCGTGCAGGGACTCCTCACGCCGTGCCACCAGCCGCAGCCACTCCCGACGGACATCGGCCCAGTGCGGTACCTCCACCACGAACCAAAAACGTGACACACACACTGTTTCATGGGGCCCGACAGTGAGCCGTCCGTACTCAAGATGTCCCACCTGACCACCCCAGATGCGCACTTTGGCCACACCGTCCGGTTGCCAGACCTGGCCCGCGGCCCTGCTGCCGTCGTAGAGCGCAGCCCACTGTTCTGCATAGGCACTCGGGTCGTCAGGGAGCGCAGGGTACTGGAACAGTGTGTCGACTGCACTCCCACGTACAACCCCTCCGTTCAGTGGGACGTACGCCGTACAGATCCCCTTGGTCATCGAGATGCCCCAGATGTGGCTGGAAAGGCGCAGCTCAAAGGAGTGCGGTTCGGACGAGAGGTTAGTGACCCAGACCTCATGCGTGACCACATGTGAGGAGGTGGGGAATATCACCCTGTCCTCGACCCGGAGCGGTTTCTCGGGGTGGTCTGCTGAGAGGCTTACGACGAGCCGGTCGGGAGTGGTCTCCACACTGGCATCACGCTCCGTAGACTCAAACGGGCTCAGCCCGAAGGGCGGCCCAATCTCCGAGGAGACACCGAATGGCAGTCGCTCTGGAAAGTGACGGCCGCTGATACTGACATATGCGCCCTCCTTCTGGATCTGGACGTCGTACACCTCACTCATCACAATGAGCGCGTGCTTCATGCGCTCCTCAAGACACACGGCCCTGCCACCCACAGTACAGGCCACGGGGAGCATGAAGTCCCGCGTCGTCACGGTAACAGGGGGCTCCGGACTGGAGAGCTCCACCACAAGGTGTGCACGGACATAGTATGGTCCACCCTCAAGGGCTGGTCTTGCAGACAGGTGCGCCACAAGACCCGACAGGCCCTCGGGGGCCACTTCGATCTCGTGCTCAGTGGGCGTCACGCTGAGGGCAGAGTGGGTGGTGGACAGTACTAGGCGGCCCCTGAGGACACTGGACGAGCGGTTAGTGACCGACAGCGGGAGTTCCACCTTGCCACCGGGGAGGATGCGCACCGGGCCTGTCGGTAGCGTCACCTCCGCCACTGGGTGTATCCGCATGCCTGTCCTGAGCTCGAAGGACACGTCATCGAGTGTGACCGACGTAAGGAGAGCGGGAGTCCTGTGAGACCTGCGGTGTGGCTCGGCCGAAGTGTCTGCGGTCACCGGCAGGCGCCAGGAGAGCGTGTCACCGCTACGTACCGTCGTCTCGGTGGTGGTCGCCCCCTCGACATGCAGGTGCTCAAAGGGAGTGAGCGACGCCCGGACAGGCAGGTCCGTGTGCGTACCGTTCTCGACCACCAGTTCGAACGTGTTGGGGATTCCACAGAGAGTCTTGTGCTGCGCGACTCGGGCGTGCACACGGAGCCTCTCACCGTCGACAGAACTCTCAACACCAGTGATTGCACGGCACAGCCGGTCAACTGTGACGGTCAGGTAGTCCGACCCAGCCCTGAACCTGTATACGTAGACACTCATGCCACTGTCGTCAATGTCGTCTGGGGCCTTGTCCAGCTCCCGCACCTGCAGCTCGTACCAGCGGTCTGCACCGTGTCGGTCAAAGAACCGACGACACAGCGGGTGGGCCAGCACTGCTGGGATGTAGCTCTCCAGACGCACGCCCTCGCCCTCCGGGCTCCACATAAGGCCCATCTTCTTGTAGAGTGGCAGCGCACGCTCATTGCCGGCCCATGTGTGCAGGTCAACACGCTCGTAACCATGTCCTATCGTGGTGCGCATCGCCTCCAGCAGCAGTCGCTTGCCCACTCTCTTCCCGAGCACATCCGGCACGACACCCAGCAGACCGATGTACGCAGCCTCCTTGTCCTCCCAGTGCTGGAGTAGTGAGCAGAAGCCCACGGCCCTCTTGCCCCCGCGCTCCATGGCTACAAGGACTCTCACTGCACGGAGAGAACCGTAGTTCCGACGGATCCGCTCTGCGGTGTAGGGTACTCCGCCAGTGAAACCTCCAGGCCAGAGCTCGTCCCACGAGTTGAACATGTCAGCAAGTTCTTGGGCTATGTCATCGTGGTAGTCCACTATCTCAATGTCGGGTTCACTGCTCATGACAAATCATCTCTTGGGCATTCCCCCGATCGTGCGGCGTTCCCCAGATATGTCTAATGGCCAGAGCAGCCCACCATGCCGGGCCCGCAGCTAGGGGAACACCTCTGGGCTGATGTAGGGGCCGAACTCGTCCTGCGCGTCCTTCAGTCGCTGCTCCTGCGCATCGAGGACATCGAACAGGGTTCGTGGTGTCTGGGGTGCTCGCTCCTCATATGTCGAGCGTATGAGGCGGGTCTTGTGCAGCCACTCCGGCACACGGACTGTGAACTGTTCGACATAGTCCTCATGTCGGTAGTCCTTGTCAAGGACGCTCTGGAACAGCCGCTTCAGGTCGTCGTACACTGGGAACAGACCTGTGGGGGCGCGGATGGCAGCGACCTCTCCGTGTACCCGGAGCTCCATCCACTTGAGCCAGACAGCCTTGTCACGCTTCTCGTTCAGGAACCGCTCGTCATTGTAGTCACGCAGGAAGTAGTTGACACCAAAGACCTTTGGTGGGTGGTCAAGGCCCTCTACGAATGCGAGGTGGTTCTGGACGTACTTGCCAAGCGGGATTGAGATGAAGTCGATATTGGAGAATGGCTGGAAGCTCCGCACGCCCTCAAGGCCCAGTGTGGCTGCTGTTGTCTGCGACTCAAGGGCAGCCCCCATAGTGATGACACCGTGGGCCCAGTCAAAGGCCTCTTTCACGGGCACCTGGGTGTCAGGGTCGCGGCCACCATAGATCACGCCGCCGATGGGTACTCCCTGCGGGTCTTCAGCGCGCTCGTCGATGTTGGGCAGGCTTGAGAGTGGTACCGTGTAGCGGGCGTTCCTGTGCGCATGGGGTATCTCATTGCCCTCCGCATCCCTCGCCCCACGTCTCCACCTGCCCGCGAAGTTGATGCCCTCTTCAGGCACCTCACGGTTGTCCCGGAGCCAGTACGGGTGGCCGTCCACAACGAGCACATTCGAGAATATCACCTCGCCGGGGCTGTGGAGGACCTCCCAGAGGATAGGGGTCTCCTCAGCGTTCACACCACGGATGATGCCAAATATTCCACGTTCCACATTTGCAGCCCACACCCGGCCGTCCCGTTTGCGGAGGTAGGCCAGGTCATCGCCAACAATGGTCTCACCCTGTATCATGGCAGTGCTCGTCTTCCCGCAGGCCGAGGGAAAAGCGCCGGTAAAGTACGTCTTCCGGCCACCAGGGCCATGTACACCCATGATGAACATGTGCTCTGCGAGCCACCCCTCGCGGTCGGCCTTGCGTATTGCCAGCCGCAGGGCGAGCTTCTTGAAGCCCACAGTGTTGCCAGCATACTGCGTGTTGACCGCATAGACGACCTCGTCAGAGTAGTCGATGTAGATCCTGCGCTTGTCGACGTCCTGTGATACCCCGTTCCTAGTACGTCCCATGGAGTGGACCACCTTGAAAAAGTCCGAGCCCGCGTCGAGTTGCTTGAACATCTCGTACCCCGGCCGGTACAACAGGTCCTCGCTGTGGGCCACGTAGTACGAGTCCGTCACTTGGATACACGGGATGGCGAACTCGGACATCGGGGGTGCGAGACTGAAGAACCGCACTATCATCTCACGGCCGGACATCGCACCGCGGAGCAGGCCCCTGACCTCCCGGAGCCCCGCCCCCCTCGGCATCTGCCTGAGGTTGCTGTCAAGAGTGTCGCCCTCAGGGACAAGGTACTTGGTGTTCTCCACATCCCGGGCCTGGTCGTAGTAACCATCAAAGTGAACCGTGTGGCCAGGTGTTGCCAGCGGGATCTCCTCCCCGCGTTCAACGGCAAGCCTGCGGACCCGGTCGCGGTCCTCACGACTGTCAGTCACAACAAAGACCGACTCAGGCCCACACAGCTCCGCTGCGTCAAGGATGAACTCATGTACGCGTGGACACGGTATTGCAGCAACACGGGCATGAGCTCTGGAGTCGAGCACAGCCTCTAGGCGAGAGAGCGGGTCGCTCAAGGACAGCACCTCCAATGGGGGACGCATGCTGACTGGGCACATGCGGGCCCGACAGCGGTCGCATTATAACTCTTAGCAACTGGACATACATCACCGGTCTCCTGACAGGCAGTCCCCTAGTGGAGGCAGCGGCCTGGTACTCGCTTCAGTCGTAGAACTCGACGCCGCCCTCGATAGACGGGTATTCCTCATCCACGACCTCCTCATGCACTGGCACCGGGGTGTCATATTCGACCGCCACAAGGTACACGAGGTCAGCGTGCTCTCCAAGGCGCTTCATTGCTATGTCATTGCCCCTTGTGTCTTCAACTCTCCACTCGGAGGGGCGCCGGCTACGTTGGAACGGCCACCGGCGTTCAAGTGCCTCTGTGAAGGTCTGGTCACGGGGGCCCTCGACAATGGCCTCCTCGCCAGTGCTCCGGTCGACCACCGCACGTGACACTGTCACACCATCAACTGGTCGGAACACGCGGTATCTCAACCGAGCCGGGAGCCTTCTCGTATCAGAGCTCATGGAGGTGAGGGATGCTACGAGGACGACGATGAACACGACGACAAAGAATAGCAGGGACTCAGGAGGGTACATCAGTAGCTGCCCCACGGACATGGTGCGCATGTGGTGGCCATGCATCACTGACGGCACCATGACCGAGTGTAGGTACAGACTCAGGGACAGCACCGGCCAGACACACCCGCTCAGAGCTTGTACTGAGACCATTTATCCTTTGGTCATCTCTTGGCAAGACCCGTCCGCCCAGCACGGGCTGTGACGACCGTCACTAACACGAGGAGGCCACCTGTCAGTAGTGTGACAGACACTCTGACTTGGGCCTGGAAGTCCATGTCTAGGTTCGTGGAGTCCCACACACCGACAACCGGCTCCTCCGACGTCCACCTGCGCACAAAAGCCCACGCAACACTGACCCGGCCCACGCCGTCAGACGACAACATCATGCCCGGGGTGAGCACCCAGCCGTGGAGGTGGATGTCCGTGACATTCACACACACCGTCCGGGACAGCCAGAACTGGGCCACATTGGAGTCCCACATCACCCCCAGTGTTACCCAATGGTCGTCAGGCACCTCGGGGAGTTCACCTGCAGCCTCAATACGTCCCCGCCTGACGGACACGTGGCCGGCCTGATACATTATGCCCTGTCCGCGCGACGTCCAGTCGGACGCAAACCCCATGGCCAGTGACGCACCACCGGTGACCATGACCCGTGCTTCAAGGGCGTGTCCGGCAGTAACCGTATGGCGCGACCGCAGCAGGCCACCAAGGTCCAGCGAGAGGTGCGACCCCTCTATTGCCGTGAGGTGGGGGCCGTCCTTTGAGTTGCAGCTCCACCATGTCCCATTGACCCAGGCAAGACCGTTGAGTGTGCTCCCAGACGGGACGGTGACCTTTCCGCGACGCACCAGGACATCACCACTGTTGTCGGCAGTTTCCCACACCACAACGTCGTCATTGCCATACCCGGTCTGAGCGCCGAAGAGACGCCCGTCTACGGACACCCAGTCCTGGACACCCGTGTCTGGCGGGTCGTCAATCGTAGTGACGAGAGTACCGTTCAGGTCGAATACGAACACGGAGCGGGTGCCCCAGTCAGACACGTACACCCTGTGGTACTTGGGCAGGACTCCTATCGCAGCCCAGTGAGCATTCCCGACGACGTCACTTGTGGCCCACGTGTCCACGTAGTTGAGGTCACGGTCGTAGCGGAGGATGACGGAGGGGACAGATGGGGATGCGCTCCGTTCCGATAGGGGCACCCACAACATGTCGTCGAAGAAGACGATGCCGCCAGCATGGGTCAGTGGACCGCGCTCCACGACACGGCTCGCCAGCAGGCTGCCGTTGGGGGCGAACTTGTGGATGGCTGCCACACCACGCCCGAAGATATCCCTTGCAGTGCTGACGTAGAACACAGTCCCATCAGATGCCAGCCCCTCAATCTCAGACCCGGCCAGCCATGGGAGTGGCCGCACACCGAGGGCCGCAGCAGACACACTCGACAGGTCGGAGACCCACGTCAGGTCGTCCAAGAACATCGAGAACTCCGAGAAGACATCAAAGACCTCATAGCCGTTGGACATGTCCTGGGCAGTCGCACTGCCGTAGAGGAGGTGGAGCGTGACATTGTGCAGCGAGAGGTCATCCCGTAGCCGCACCCACACCGTCGCATCACTGCCAACGTTGCACTCCTCAGTCCAGTACGGTAGGAATGTCGCACCATCAGCTGCAAGGAACCGGATGTCCCTGAAGTCCGGGGCGCAGTCCGTGCCAAGGAACAGCACCGAGCTGTTGTCAACGCCCCGGTCACGTACGAGGACGAACCTGACCTGATAGCCAGTCCCGGCGCCCCTGAGCCGCCCTATGACAATGGTCTTGCTGTGAGCGAAACCGAGGTCTGCCAGACAGACCCCTGTGGTCCCCCCGAGGCCGCTAGCGGTGGCCTGACGCCTGCTGTCTGCGGCAGCAGGGCCCAGTGGTACCACGACCAGCAGGACGAGCACAGACCACATGACTGCGTGCTGCCAGTGAGTGCGACGGCGTGCTGGCGCATGCTGGCCCATCATCGTGAGGTGCCTCTCTTCGAGTGCTCCCCCTTCATCCTGACAATATCACGTTTTGGGATGGAGACCCTGAATGTTGGGAAGTCCGCTGGGTCAACGGACACCTTCCAGTCATGGGCCTCGACAACGCGCCTGACTATTGACAGGCCGCGTCCCCCACCAGCCTTCGTCGTGAACCCGGGTTCAAAGAGTCTTTTCCGGACTCTCGACGACAGGGGCGGGCCCTCGTTCTGGAACACGATGGAGACCACATTCCCCTCCTGCTCTGCATACACGCGGATCCATGACGGGTGCGTGTGCTCGACCGCATTGACCAGGAGGTTCTGTATCACCCGGATGATGGTCTCTCTGTGACAGCGCACGACTGGTAGCGGCCCCTGTTCGTATGACACCTCCGGGGGTACAACAGCCTGGGCAATGCTGCGCGTGATACTGTCAAGGTCGACCTCAGACACCTCTCCGATTACGAGCCCGGCCTGTGCAAGCTCGCGGGACTGGGTCAGTATCCGGTCGGTCTCTCTTGCGAGCGACACGATCTCGTCCATGTAGCGAGGGTCGAAGGCCTCTTTTGCCAACTCCGCATATCCCATGATGCTCTGTAGCATGTTCTTGAGGTCGTGTGCCATGGCCGATGCAAAGTCTTCCATCTCCTGTGCCCGGGCACGCAGAGCATCCACTATGCGTTGCTGCTCGGTGATGTCGAACAGGGACACGACGACCCGGTCCATGGGACGCCTGTGGTCTGGGAGGACCCTGAGCCTGAGCACCACGTCCTTGAACCCGCCCGCTTGTACCGGGATGCGCGTGGTCACCTCGAACTTGCGTGAGCCCACCCAGATTGCCTCGAACTCGTCGGTCAGCATTGCCGCAGAGTCGCGAGTATACAGGGTGCTCAGGCTGCCCAGCAGTGAGGTCCTGTCCTCCACGCCCAAGAGTTCAACTGTGGCCTGATTGACATCCACTATACGGACGAGTGACACGCACTTCTCCAGAGCGCCGGGGTTCTCCACAAAATGCTCCCGGAGTGAGGTCACACCCTGTGCTCTCAGCACATTGAAGTACTCCCACAGTTCGGAGAAGTCTTCGTACCATAGAGATACTGGGAGCAGGTCAAATGCAGCCTTGTAGTCGCTGGTCCGGAGCGGGAAGAACGCCCGTGCCCCACTTGCAAGAAACATGTACAAGACGGACACTGAGGAGCCACGAGTACTGCGGAGGACCATTGTGCTGGCCAGCATGGGGTTGCGGGTACCATCTGGGGCCCGGAGGACGACACGGTGCTGGATGAAGGAACATGATGGGAACACATCGGTCAGGGTCCCGTGGTCAAGTCCATGACCTGCCTCAAGGAGTTGGTTGATGTAGTACTCCTTGGTGTCGCTGCCAATGCCGAACAGAGTCCTGGCATTCTTGTTGAGGTACGTGCAAAGACCAGTCTTGTTGGTCACGACCAGTGCAGTCGCTAGCTCGTCCCCAAACCACTTCATGATGGGCAGACGGACGTTCACCTTCAGTTCCCGGGGCAGACTGGAACGGACCGTCCGCACGACCTCGACACAGTCCCCTGCAGCTGACATTGCAGCAATGAACCACACGGGGCCCTCTGGGAAGCAACGCATCCGTGGGGCATACGCGGCCGTGTCTGCAAACAGCGCGCACCACGCAGGAGGGGATACTCTCTCGACAGTGTCTACCATGTCTTGGGCTGCGTCGAGATCCTCACACCGGCCCACGAGGCAGTCGTACTCATGTTGTCCGAGCGCCTCCTCGATGTCGGCAGACGTTGCAGTATGACACTCGAGGTCACGGATACACTGCTGGAGCAGTCCCCGGAACTCTTCTGCCGGGGAGCAGTCCCTGCCGACCAACAGCACTCGCAGTGGCGATATAGTAGCACCTCCGCCCCGGTCGTCCAGCCGTTTCAGCTGTGTCCTAGCGTGTCATCGCATATACCCGGTCCATCCATCCCGGTCTTGCTGACTGACCTTGCATTGACGAGAGTTACGATTACATAGCCGTTAATAAAAGGTTCGTATTGCCGCTGCACTATGCGGACGACACAGGGACCGGGTGGAGTGGCTGTGAGCGATGCCTCCACACCAACGGGCGCTGACACTACACTTGTATCCCTGATACTGGCGTACGAGTGTCCCTCTTGTAGAGTGTGCTGTACGTGTGAGCCGGTTTCACAAGCGTTATGAAGAAGGGGTCATAGTCCATGGCCGGTGCAGATATGGACCCGCGAATAGAGGAACACGCAAGGATACTGGTGGACTGGAGCACTGAGGTCGCTCGCGGCGACATGGTGCTTGTCCGGGCCACACCAGAATCGCACGACCTGGCCGTCGCAGTCACACGCCGGGCCACTGAGAAGGGTGCACTGGTCATGGTCACAATGCAGAGTGACGAGGTGTCACGTGCATTCTTTGACGCTGCAGACGACGAGACCCTCCAGATGGTGCCTAGGCATGCAAGGGCACTGGCCGACAGCGTCGACGTGGTGATATCTCTGGCGGCGCCCCTGAACACGCGGGCCCTCGCTAATGTTGACCCACGCAAGATGATGCTGGCGAGCAAGGCAACGCAGGAGATTGCTGACATCGTCCTTAAGAAGCGGTGGTGTGTCACGGTGCACCCGTGCCGTGCCCTGGCCCAGCAGGCCAACATGTCCCTTGAGGAGTACCAGGACTTTGTGTACTCTGCGACCCTGATTGACTGGGCTGCCGAGAGCAAGAACCTGTACCTGATGAAGGAACACCTCGAACGGCACACCGAGATACGCTATGTGGGCCCAGAGACCGACCTCTACGCGTCCACCGAGGGGAGGGTCTGGGTCGCTTCGGACGGCAAGCACAACATGCCCAGTGGCGAGGTCTTCACAGCCCCTGTAGAGGACAGCGTGGAGGGGAAGATATACTTCGACATACCGTTCATGTTCGGTGGCAGGGTCATCAAGGATGTCCGCCTCACCTTCGAGAAGGGACTGGTCGTCGACTACTCCGCAGGCCAGGGCGAAGAGAGCCTCAAGAGAATCCTCGAGATTGACGAGGGCTCCTCGCGACTGGGAGAGATGGCCATCGGCACCAACCGCGGCATAAAGAAGTACACGCTCAACATGCTGTTCGACGAGAAGATTGGCGACACTGTGCACTGCGCCCTGGGACGGGCCTACGAGGAGTGTAACGGCCGGAACGAGAGCGCGGTACACGTGGACATGATAAAGACGATGCACGAGGGAGAGGTCATAGCCGGGGACGAGGTGATATACTCGCACGGCAAGTACTTCTTCGAGATGTGATGCGACACAGCTGCTATGCAGGCGCGACAGCACAGCAGGAACGGCTCTGCAGCGAGCAGTAGTGTGGCGGTCACAGCAGGGTTCCACCCCACGGCGTCCTGAGAACTCCCGCAGCAGACAGGAGAACGGTTGACATGGGGGACACTCCCTAACGTATGGACACGGTCGGCCACAGGTCGTAGTACTGGATGGCGTGCCGTCCTACCGCGCATACCGGAAGCCTTTACTCACGTCCTGCAGATATCCACCTGCACCAGACAACTGTCAAGGGGCACGCCAAGTTGGGAACTAAACAGTCCTACTGTCACAGGGGTCGGAAGGCTGCGCTGCTTGCATGTCTGTTGCTCTCCGTGTCCGTCGCAGGTACCACGGTTGCTGTAGCCGCCCCGGTCATGCCCGGTGCGAGTGCCAGCACCCCACTCCGCGGGCCGTATCTAAACAGGATCAGGTACAGTGTCATTGAGGGCGAGTCGCAGCGCGTGAGTGCTCTCATCAATGGGGGGGTCGACGTGGTGGGCACACCCATTGCCAATCGTGCCACGCGGTCTGCACTCCTGCAAGCGGAGAGGGTAATGCTGCTGAACGCGTCTGGTGGCTGCGTATACCTGGCCCCGCACATGGGCCAGTCGCCGTTCAACTACACGGCCTTCCGGAAGGCCGTGGCACTCGCGCTTGACAAGGAGAGGACGGCACGCGAGGTGTTCGGTGGATGGGCAGTCCCTGCAGACTCGTGGGTACCGATAGACAGCGGGTTCAGCAGCGACGGGATACTGGCAGATGACTACTACGACCAGGACATCGAGGCGGCAAACGCGCTCCTCGACAGGGCCGGGTTCTCAGTAGACCCGGTGACCGGGCTGCGCCGTGACCCACAGAACAGGTCGTTCACGGTCACGCTCGGGTATCCCTCGATGCTCACGCTCGGCAACGAAACGGCACACATGGTGGCCGACGCACTTGAGGCACTTGATGTGGCGTATGCCATCGACAAGTTCTACGAGTGGTGGAGCCCACACTCGATCTGGTCGAAACATAATGTGTTGCTGCTAGAAGACCGGTTCCCGGCGGACTCTGTCGAGTGGATGGCCTCTGAGTTCCATGAGGGGAGCAGTCACCAGCGTGACTATGTTGTTGATCCGGACTGGCAGAACGCGACCTACGAGACATTGACGCAGCAGCTACTGGGGTCATCGTCCTACGTCGGTGCCGTGGAGGCTGCAATCGAGATGCAGAGGGTCCTGGTAGAGGACTGCCCCGTGATTGTCTGCTGCCAGCTGCTACGGTCGTGGGCCCTCCGGACAGACAGGCTCAATGGGGCCCATATCGACCCGGGGGCCGGTATCATCAACTGGTGGACCGCACTTCAACTGCGCCTCAAGGGGGCGGGTGCGACAGCCCCTGCTGGTGAGGCAGAGGTATGTGCAGAGTCCGGCATTACCGGGTTCAACTTCATGACTGCTGATGACTACAGCGCGGCTGTCATCCTCACAATGTACGACTGCCTCATGAGGGTGGGCCCAGACGGAACACTCATCCCGTGGCTCGCCACCTCCTATACACTTGAGGGCCATGCTGACAACCCCGCTGTGCCTGCGGGCCACTTGCGTGCCACCTTCACACTGGTCGACAATGCTACCTGGTCCGACGGCGAGCTGCTGACCGCGGGCGATGTGACATTCAGCATCAACTACTATACCAGTGGCTCCCAGAACCCCTATGGGGAGGGACTTGACCTCTACAGTGTCTACTCTCCGCATGAGGGGGTCGTCATTGTGGAGTTCTCCAGTGAGAACTACTGGGACTTCAGACAGGTGGCGCTCCTGCCAGTCCTACCACAACACCAAATGGCAGACAGCAACCCTGACGACTGGCACTCGTGGCACCCTGCCCCCACAAATGGCACCCTGGTGGTGTCAGGGCCGTTCCATGTGGGCACATACTCCGAGAGCACCGGTGAGTGCACGATGGTGCGCACCGAGGACTACTTTTACAGGCTACCCCCGGCAACCTCCACGACCACAACAACAATTGCCACGACCACAACGGTGACAACTACCGTCTCCACCACTACAACAACCTCCATCGTCACGACGACCGAGACCACAACGGTCACGACCAGCGAGAGCACCAGCACTACCGGCACTACCGGCACGAGTACAACTGGCGGCAACAGCACGCTGACGCCACTCGGAGTTGTACTTGAAGTGGTGTTCTGGTCGAGCACCGCCATCATCATGGTCTTCTCAGCACTAGTCCTGCACCACTACTGGCATGTGCGGAAAGGCCGCCTGTCCGTGACTAGACGACTGGAGGACCTGTAAACTATATAATGCGCCACCCGAATGGTGAGGACCACCGACACGCTGTCACGTCATTGGTGAGACCCCGCAAGGAGAGTGGAACGGAGTCTACTACGGACGTACCGAGGTGCGGTGTCCCGTCCTATTGTGCACCGGGTAGTGGGCCGGGCCATCCGAGAATGACACCAGCATGACGTGACACGGACGACCTAGTTCACAAGAGGCCTGACTGATGGGAATCATGCGCGGGAAACTGTTGCTGATGGCGCTGATAGTGCCCCTCGTGCTGGCAGCGGGTCATGTCCCGACCCCCTACAGTGCCAATGGGACGGGCAGGGGCCTGGTCCACAGAGGGGTCGCGACACCTCATGACGAGAACCCGTACACGGCAGTGCCGGCCCCGGGAACCGCACTCCCCCAGGGACACGACGTACTGGACCCTGTACGCATCATCGAACGGTCTGACCTCCCGACATTTGAGGAACAGAAAGCGAGGATCTTTGCGTCTGTGGACCAAGACTCTGACAAGGTACACGACCTGCTTGAGAGAGCGGTCAAGGAACGGGAGGCCAATGCAACTGCGGACGCACCAGTGGAGGTGATAGTCGCAGTGCGTGACGGGCAGCTCGACAGTGCCCTGACGTCGTTCGAGCACATTGGGGGCAATGTCACCCGGCGCTTTCAGGGCGCGTTCTACGGGTTTGCTGGTGTGATACCGTACTCTGCGGTGAACACTGTTGCCGCACTGGGCGATGTGGAGCTCGTAGAGCAGAACCAGAAGATGCACAGGTATTCAGATGTCAGTACACAGCTCACGAACGTCCGCTCATACGTCTGGGACACCCTCGGGTACACCGGAGACCCACAAGCGTCCATTGCGGTCCTTGATACGGGGATTGACGACACTCACACTATGCTCTCGCCCTATGCTTCCAAGGACTTTGTGAACGGCAAGATTGTGGGGTGGCACGATGCTACAGACGATGGGTCGACGAGCCCCGAGGACATGAACAGCCATGGCAGTCACTGTGCCGGCATTGCCGCCGGAAAGGAGTACAACTCCTCCAACGGTGACGGGCGGATAAGGACAACGTGGGGCATCAAGTACCAGCACACGGGTTCAGATGACGGCTACTTCGTCTACTACATTGAGGTGAAGGCCGCCGGCACAATCGCCGTGACCACACTGTGGAGCGGGACAACAAATGTTACCAGCAATAGTGTGCTGTTGAAGAGCCCCAACGGCACGGTGGTCGACCAGGTGAACAACTCGGACCAGCAGCGCGAGCTGTCATACACTGCAAACGAGAACGAACTGGGCACCTGGTCAGTGTGGATAAATGTGTCGTTCCCCGGCCTTTCGGGCCAAGAGTTCAGGGCGGCAGGTATGAATGTCTACCCGTACGACTCTCCCACGGACGGTCACCAGAGGTTCAGTGGCGTGGCGCCTGACACACGCCTCGTGAGTGTGAAGGTCTTTGACAACACGGGCTCTGGCTCCTCGACCGAACTCGTCGACGGCCTGAACTGGGTCTACAACAATGCCGAGGCGTACCACATAGTCGTGGCGTCGATGAGCCTCGGCTTCTCGTCCACGGTGGCCTCTGTGGACAGCGCCACTGCGAACCTGGTATCAAAGGGGATTGTCACCGTGGTGGCGGCAGGCAACGACGGACAGGGGGCGAACAACATCTACTCACCGGCCCATGTGGACGGGGTCATATGTGTTGGTGCTACTGGCGACCACAACCAGATCACCTCGTACTCGTCCGAAGGACCGGGGCACAGGAACACCATCAAGCCAGACCTCGCCGCCCCGGGTGGTGTCAGTTCGCAGGGTGCGGTCCTCTCGGTGGACTCGAACGACCAGGAGGCCGACGGGGCATTCGCCGAGCAGCAGACCAATGACATGGCATTGATGCAGGGCACCTCGATGGCATGCCCGTTCGTTGCTGGCCTGTCGGCCCTGATGGCTGACGCAATGGGCGGATACCAGGGCTGGCAGTACGGCAGCACGGCACGACCATATACGGTCAAACAGCTGCTGCTGATGACGAGCTACGAGGTCTATGACCACCAGCGCGGGGCGAAGGACACTGTCGAGGGCTATGGGCGTGTCTGTGGAGGGGCTGCCCTTGAGGCGTACCTATATGCACACACCATCGGTACCCAACAGAGCGCGACAATCGATGCCGGTGACATTGGCAGGAAGGCCTGGGCACGCCACGTGAACCTGACCTCCGGTATCAAGTACACGTTCAGTCTCCAAACACCCGATGGGGCGGACTACGACCTGTTCCTATATGACGGCAACTATGACACCTATGGTGAACCCATACTCCTTGCGAAGTCCATCAACCCGGCACCGGGTGCGTCCGAACACATCACATTTACGCCTTCTTCCTCTGGGACGTACTATGTCGTCGTCAAGTACGTCGCTGGCAATGGCGGCCAGTTCACATTCTCCAGCCAATCTGACACATCACTGCCAGACGTCAGCTTTCACAGTCCCACCAACGGACAGGAGCTCACCGGGGGGCTGACAGTGCAGGTCGCAGCCAATGGCACCGGGCTGACGAGCGTGGCGCTCCGCTTCTGGAACGACACGTGGGTGGACATCACTGACAACTACAATACCGACACGGGGTACTACGAGTATACGATGAACGTCTCCTGTCTTGAGGCGGGCAACGTGACCTTCGTGGCCCGGGCCGTCAATGCTGCTGGTGAGAGCTACGCCTCTGTGAACACGTATGTCAGGGTCGGCGACCCCCACATCCTGCTTGTGGACGACGACAACGGTGCAGCCTTTGAGAAGTACTACGAGGCAGCACTCACATCACTGGGCTATAGTGAGGGGAACGGGTTCAATGTCTGGGCCGTCACAAGTCAGGGCTCCCCATCAGCGGCCACACTGCAGTCCTACGAGATTGTCATCTGGTTCACCGGCGAGGACTACCAGACCACTCTGACTGGCACTGACCGCTCGAACATCCAGACCTTCCTCAATGGTGGCGGCAAGCTGTTCATCAGCGGCCAGGACATAGGCTACGACTCTGCGGACAGTGGCTGGGAGGCGTGGCTGCAGACGTACCTCCGTGCCGACTATATCAACTACAACAGCAATGGCAACACCGTCAATGGTGTGTCCGGAGACGCGGTGTTCGACGGCGTCAGCTATGGGCTGGGTGGTGGTGACGGCGCAGGCGACAACGGCTACCCGGACGAGATCACAGGTACCAACGGGGGTATCACCTGTCTTGAGTATGGGGTGTCCGGGGCCCCGGACGCTGCAGTGCGGTACAGTGGCACATACAGGCTGGTGTACTTCGGGTTCAACTTCGAGGCGATCTCGGAGGCCGGAGACAGGGTGGACGCCATGGACCGGGTCCTGGACTTCCTTGGGGTCGACCAGCCACCGTCACTGTCAATTGGCACACCAGGCCTCAACGACATCGTCCCCTCACCCACTCTGGTGGCGTGGTCTGCGGCCGATGACGTGTCTGTCGTCTACTCCGAGGTGTACCTTGACGGGCAGCTCTATGCTCACGTTACCAACACCTCCGTCATGGTCTCAGCAGCTGACGGTGGCCACACCATCCGTGTCATCTCAGTGGACACTATTGGTCAGATCACAGTAGACCGAGTAGTCGTGACCGTTGACGGGACGCCACCACAGGTCAGTCTTGTGGCCCCAACCGAGGGCTCTGTAGTGAGGAGCGGCACAACGGTCGATGTGGAGGTCAGTGATGTGCACCTTGACACTGTGTACTACCGGTGGGACTCGGGGGCATGGCAGGTGCTGTCGAGCCCATATGACACGACCGTGCCGGCCGGCGATGGCACGCACACGCTCCATATCAATGCCACAGACCAGGCAGGTAACTCCCAGCTGGAGAGCTACGACTTCGTGACTGATGACACGGCACCTACCGTGTCCCTGGTCAGTCCGGCAGAGAACAGTGTGCACAGGAGTGGCACGACGGTTGACATCTCAGTGTCAGATGCACACCTGTCAACGGTATACTTCAAGTGGGACGATGGGGCGTGGACTCTTGTGGGCGCACCATACGACACAGTGCTCCCTGCTGGTGACGGCACGCATACTCTCCATGTCAATGCCACCGATGAGGCCGGGAACTCAAGGCTCACCCAGTACTCCTTCATCACTGACGACACGCAGCCCACGGTCACACTCGTGAGCCCTCCACAGGACACTGTGCACCAGAGTGGCACCACCATCACGGTCAATGTTACAGACGCACACCTCTCAACAGTCCACTTCAAGTGGGATAATGGCACATGGACATCAGTCAGCTCACCCTACACCACCCAGTTACCAGCAGGCGACGGGACACACACGCTCTACGTCAATGCCACGGATGTGGCAGGGAACTCGAGACTGACCAACTACTCCTTCATAACTGATGACACGGCCCCGTCTGTGAGCATTGCGAGCCCGTCGGAGAACAGCGTGTCGCAGAGTGGCACGACAATCGATGTGGCCGTGAGCGATGCGCACCTGACGGATGTGTACTTCAAGTGGGACGGCGGGAGCTGGGTGCTTGTGAGTGCGCCGTATGACACCACACTCCCATCAGGGGACGGTACGCACACGCTCCATGTGGACGCCCGGGACGAGGCCGGCAACCAGAGGCTGGCCAACTACAGCTTTGTGACTGACGACACCTTGCCCACCGTTACCTTGGTGAGCCCTGCAAACAACACAGTCCAGGCAGGTGGGACTCCCGTCGACCTTGACATCACAGACCTGCACCTCGACACCGTATACTACCACTGGGACTCCAACGGGTGGGCCGTCATGAGCGCCCCATACGACACTCAAGTGCCAGACCCACCAGGTGTACACCACCTGTATGTCAATGCCACTGACCAGGCGGGGAACTACGTCATCAAGACCTATGTCTGGACTGTCGAGGAGTCGGGGAGCGCGCCAGTCATCCAGCTCGTGTCACCAGCGAACGGGTCGGTGTGCACCAGTGGCACGACCATAGACCTCAACATAACAGACCCTGATGGCGACCTCAGTATGGTCTACTACCGGTGGGACTCGGGGGCATGGACGGTCCTACCCTCGCCCTACGACACAGCGCTGCCGGCTGGTGACGGCCAACACAGCCTTGATGTGAACGCCACGGACAGCGCCGGGCACTATACACTTGCAAGCTATGTGTTCACAACGGACGACACGCCGCCGACCATCACACTGAACAGTCCCTCGTCTGGCTCTGCCATCAGGTCGGGCACGATCATCGACCTCTCAGTGAACGACACGAATGGCCTGAGTGCCACTCTGTACAACTGGGACGGCGGCGCCAACACCACACTCCCAAGTCCATACGATGTCAACACGACAGGCCTCTCAGAGGGCACTCACACCCTGCATGTCTACGCCCAGGACACAGCAGGGAACTGGCAGGGGGCGGACTACTCGTTCACCATAGATGACACCTCACCCACTGTGACCCTGGTCAGCCCGCCCGAGTACAGTGTGCGGAACAGTGGCACGACCATAGACGTAGCGGTCTCCGACGCCCACCTGTCAGTGGTCTACTTCAAATGGGACAACGGGTCTTGGGCCGTCGTCGGTGCACCGTATGACACGACACTCCCGGCCGGTGATGGGACCCACACACTATACGTCGACGCCCGGGACGAGGCCGGCAACCAGAGGCTGACGGACTTCACCTTCACGACAGATGACACGCCGCCCACCGTTGTGCTCAACAGTCCGGCCAATGGCTCGGTTGTCCAGTCCGGCACCACCGTAGACCTCGACATATCGGACGACAACCTCGACTCCGTGCAGTACAGGTGGGACAGTGGCTCATGGCAGCCCCTAAACAGCCCATACGACACGACCGTCCCGACGGGTGATGGCGGTCACACCCTGTACGTCAATGCCTCCGACCTCGCAGGCAACACAGCCTACCGCGAGTACCACTTCGTGACCGATGACACATCTCCCACAGTGACGCTCGTCAGCCCCTCAGAGGGGAGCGTGCACAACAGTAACAGCACCATCGACATTGAGGTCTCCGACGCCCACCTCACAGAGGTCTACTTCAGGTGGGACAGTGGTTCATGGGTACTGGTCACGGCACCATACGACACCACACTCCCGGCCGGCGATGGTACCCACACGCTCCATGTGGACGCACGCGACGAGGCTGGTAACCAGAGGCTGGCCAACTACAGCTTCATCACAGACGACACGCCGCCCACCGTGGCACTCAACAGTCCGGCCAACGGTTCAGTGGTCCAGTCCGGGACAGTAGTTGACCTCAACATAACGGACGATAACCTTGACACCGTGCAGTACAGGTGGGACGGCAGTGCGTGGCAGGCCATGAGCAGTCCGTACGACACGACGGTCCCGGCAGGTGACGGTGATCACACCCTCGAAGTGAACACCACAGACAAGGCGGGCAACTCCGCCTATAGGACATATGTGTTCACGGCCGATGACACCCTGCCAACGGTGACGCTCGCAAGCCCTGCCGAGGGCAGTGTCCATAGCAGCAACACCACCATCGACATTGAGGTCTCCGACGCCCACCTCACAGAGGTCTACTTCAGGTGGGACAGCGGTGCGTGGGTGCTCGTCACTGCGCCCTACGACACAGCCCTGCCTGCAGGAGATGGCACCCACACACTCCACGTGGACGCACGTGACGAGGCTGGTAACCAGAGGCTGGCTAACTACAGCTTCATCACAGATGACACCGCACCCAATGTTACTCTAATCAGTCCAGCCAATTGGTCGGTAGTACAGTCGGGCACCACTGTCGACCTAGACATCACGGATGACAACCTGGACACGGTGCAGTACAGGTGGGACAGTGGCGCATGGCAGTCGATGAGCAGTCCCTACGATACCACAGTGCCGGCCGGGGACGGGGATCACACTCTCTATGTCAATGCCACCGACCTCGCCGACAACTGGACATACAGGACATACGTGTTCACTACCGACGACACGCCGCCAACGGTGACGCTCGTCAGCCCTGCGGAGAACAGCGTCCACAACAGCAATACGACCATAGACATAGCGGTCTCAGACGCCCACCTGTCCGTGGTCTACTTCAAGTGGGACAACGGTTCATGGTATACTGTCACTGCGCCCTATGACACAACTCTGCCGGCGGACGATGGCACGCACACGCTCTATGTCGATGCCAGGGACTCCGTGGGCAACCAGCGGCTTGCCGACTACAGCTTCATCACGGACGACACCCTGCCCACCGTGGTCCTTGTGACTCCTGCCAACGGCTCTGTGGTCCAGTCCGGGACCACGGTCGACACCGACGTCTCGGACGACAACCTCGCCTCCGTGCAGTACAGGTGGGACAGTGGCACATGGCAGGTCTTCACCAGCCCCTACGACACAGTGGTGCCGTCCGGTGATGGGGAGCACACTCTGTACGTGAATGCAACTGACCTGGCCGGGAACCACGTCTTCAGGGTGTACATCTTTACTACCGATGACACCGCCCCCTCCGTCACCCTGGTCAGTCCGCCAGAGGGCACGGCTTGCAGGAGTGGGACAACTGTAGACATTGAAGTGAGCGACGAGCACCTGTCTGAGGTGTACTTCAGGTGGGACGGTGGGTCCTGGTCTCTGGTGACAGCCCCGTACGACACCACCCTGCCTGCTGGTGACGGCGCTCATACACTGTGGGTCGATGCACGTGATGCTGCAGGCAACAGTCGGGTCGAGAACTACAGCTTTGTCACCGACGACACGCCACCTGCGGTCACGCTCAACGGTCCCGCCAACGGGTCAGAGATCCGGTCGGCGGTTAGCGTCGACTTGGACGTGTCAGATGCGAACGGTGTGGACGTGGTCTTATACAGCTGGGACGGTGCAGCGAACCAGACCCTCCCAATCCCGTACAACGTGCCCGCAGCAGGCCTCACTGAGGGGCATCACACCCTGTATGTGTATGCAAATGACACAGCGGGGAACTGGGCGAGCAGACAGTACGTGTACACAGTTGACGACACGCCACCGACAGTCCAGCTTGTGGTTCCCAGCAACGGTTCGGTGGTGGTGACAGGTGAAACGGTGGACCTCGACATCTCGGATGCCAACACACTCCACAACACGACCTACTGGTGGGACGACGGCAGTGCGCAGGCTATAGGGCCACCATATGACCTTGCGGTGCCAGACCTCCCTGACGGACAGCACACACTGACCGTCTATGCCGAGGATGCAGCGGGCAACATGGAGACGAAGGTGTACTCCTTCGATGTGGACAACACTCCCCCCACAATCGTGCTGGTCTCGCCTGCCAACAACACTGTCCAGCAGAGCAGCACCACAGTAAGGGTCACTGTCAACGATGCACATGCAGTCACCAGCAGGTACCGGTGGGACGGCGGTGCGTGGCACTCCTGGTCTGCACCCTACGAGACCGTGGTACCGGCCGGCGACGGTGACCATGTGCTTGACGTGGAGGCGCAGGACACTGCAGGCAACACGGCCAATACGAGCTATCTCTTCACCACCGACGACACACTGCCGACCGTCATCCTGAACGGGCCACCGAACGGGACTGCCCACCACAGCGGGACCGTGATTGATGTGTCCGTGAACGACGACCACCTCGACTCCGTGCTGTACCGCTGGGACAGTGGCAGCTGGACGGTGTGGCCGGCCCCATATGACACCCAGCTGCCGGCGGGTGACACTGAGCATGTGCTCCAGGTCAACGCCACTGATGAGGCCGGGAACGTGGTTGTACGTGAGTACCGGTTCGTGACGGACGACACAACCCCCCTGATTGTCCTCAATACTCCTGCCAACGGTACACTCTGTGGCAGCGGGACGCTGGTCAATGTCAGCGTGGAGGGAGATGACATCGCGAATGTCACGTACAGGTGGGACTATGGCACATGGGCTGACTTCCCAGCCCCCTATGACACGTACACACCGGCCGGTGATGGCACCCATGTCCTTGAGGTGAACGCCTCGGACACTACAGGCAACACAGAGTACATGCGGTACGTGTTCGAGGTGGACGGCACACCACCCACTGTGACGCTGGTCAGCCCCGTCAATGGGTCGGTGGTCAACAGTGCGACACCCGTGACACTGGACATCGACGATGCACACGCTGTTGTCGTACACTATGCCTGGGACAGCACAGACTGGACCGAGATCACACAGCCATACGTTGTGTATGTCCCGTCTGGCGACGGCGTCCACAGGCTCCACATCAATGCCACAGACGCTGCTGGCAACGCCGTCATCGAGCTGTACGAGTTCACCACGGACGACACTGCGCCAGTCATAGCCCTCGTTGCCCCCACCAATGGCACGGTGGTCCAGTCGGGGATGAGCGTGGACATCGATGTCAACGACACGCACCTTGCAACGGTGGAGTACGCATGGGATGGTGCAGGGTGGACAGTATGGTCAGCCCCATATCTTGTCCCAGTGCCGGTAGGTGATGGAACTCACACACTGCGGGTACGTGCCACAGATGCGGCATCGAACACTGCCATGGCCACATGCGTCTTCGTGACCGACGACACACCGCCAGTGATATCGGGTGTCGTCCCGGCAAACGGGACCGTGCTCACGAGCGGTCACGATGTGTCCCTCGATGTTTCGGATGAGCACCTTGCAACGGTCGAGGTGAGGTGGGACGGCGGCCCATGGACCAGGCTCTCTCAGCCGTACTCGACAGTGGTGCCCGCCGGTGATGGTACGCACACCCTTGCGGTCAGGGCGACTGACAGCGCAGGCAACACAGTGGGGCTGACCGTGACCTACACCGTGGACGACACACCACCGGACGTGACAGGCCCCGGGGACACTCGGGTCGCTGAGGGCAACACAACAGCCACACTATACTGGAGAGTGTCTGACCAGCACCCGGCAACATATACGCTCTACCTTGACGGGTCAGTGGTGCAGCAGGGCCAGATGGACCACTCACCCTCCGTGGTGACGGCTGCGCTCGGTGACCTTCTCCTTGGGCACCACAACTTCACCCTCGTTGCCAACGACACGCTGGGCCACGAGAGTATGCACGCTGTGGATGTCGAGGTGTTTGACGGCACGCCGCCGGAGATTGACTCGCCACCCGATGTGCAGTACGTTGAGGGCGAGACCGGGAACACCATTGTCTGGCACCCGTCAGACCTACATCCTGTGGCCTACACCATCGTCAGGGACGGTACACCCATACGGTCAGGGCCGTGGAATGCTACAGGCGAGAGCATCTCGGTATCTGTGGACGGCCTCGCTCCGGGCAACTACTCATACGTCCTCTACGTCAGTGACGCCAGCAACAATGTCGTCAGTGACGAGGTACTGGTAGTGGTCATCCCACCGGCAACGACCACCACTACGACGACAACGACGACCACCACTACAACGACAACAACAACGACAACAACCACCACCACGACCACCACTACAACGACAACGACGACCACCACCACTACAACGATAACAACAACGAACGGTACGCAGACCTCGACGACACCCACCTTTACGACACCGACGCCCGGCCCATCCACGCAGATGATGGTGGTGCTGGCAATAGGTGGTGGCCTCATGGGAACCATAGTCATCTTGCTGG
This sequence comes from Promethearchaeota archaeon, assembly GCA_027031765.1. Lineage (GTDB taxonomy): Archaea > Asgardarchaeota > Thorarchaeia > Thorarchaeales > Thorarchaeaceae > JALVPN01. Next base: position 25,187 of record JALVPN010000146.1, read on the forward strand.
TCATTGCAAAGCGGCACAGCATGGTCTCAAGGCGGTCTCGCAGTGGCGGAGTGTCCGCCCAAGGATGATTGGTAGCAAGCTGTAGTGGGGCACAGGGCAACATGACCACTGTGTCCCACTTGGTGACTACAGTCAGCGGGGTAGTGCCAACGGGGTCAGGACAGGACAGAGAGGCGGGCGCGAGCGCAAGACAGCAAGGTGTCCACAATCATGACGGCTCATGAGAGCTCTGTGAGCAGCTTGACAAGCTCGTCCTTTGAGAGGCGTATCAGCACGTTGAGGTCGAGAGAACGGGTGGAGTAGCTGCGTACCTCAATCCCGCAGAGGTGGTCATTCACGTCGTAGTCGAAGATCACACCCGGTGCATTCTCCTTGCTCTCCTTGACATCCCCGCCCCCAAGATAGAAGTAGACCGTGTCGCAGGTCGGGTCGTATTCGATGCGCACTTGGACGGCCTCCAGCCATGGTCTCTAGGGGCACGGGGCCAGGCCTGCCCCTGACTTCGCGTCAGCATGTAGGGGCGAGGAATAAGTGTTGTGTTGACCCTTGTACTGCGAGGTCGAGCCCAAGTTCGTGGTCTTTGAGTCTGGTTGTTCCACATGCGTGGACAGACCGTGGGGCCGTTGCAGTCCAGCACCCGGTCAACGTCCTGTGTGTGCCCTCACGCTGTGGGAGCTGGGCAGACCCATCAGCTCATGTGGTGGTGCTCGCACCGGTACGAATGACCGGGTAGCCTGTAACAGGTGCCCCGAGCACCCGTACTGGTGCGACGGCCCACCGTCTACTGGTGTCCCGGCCTGTTGTGGTGCTCCATCAGACCAGTGGCAGGGATGGTCTATGCTGTGCGCCTTGGACCTGGTGACACAGTGGTCGCGGTCAGGACTTGCATGGCGGTACAGGCACCGGTACCTGACAGGGCTGGCAGCATCCAGTCCACATGGTCAGCTGCAGGTGCCGTGTCGTCGGACGCACCGCTTGCGGTCGTGTTGTTGTGTCCAACACTGAAGACATGGACTATCGGGTAGTCGTCGTTCCAGTCGCCGCCCGCCGGTTCTCCCCGGTATTCGAACACGTAGAGGAGCCCGTCTTGGCGGTCGAACGTGCAGCACCCAATGCGGTACTTGTTGCGTTCAGGGGGGAAGGCGGGGTGGTTGACCTTGTCGACGTTGTAGAGGTAGCTGTCCAGACTCAGCGTTGCATAGGGCTGTGGCACGTACGGGTCGAGTGTCCCGTTCGCCACGGCAATCAGCTGGTCGGGGTCGTAGAATATCATCTGGGCCTCGAACGAGGTGCTCCAGTAGCCCCGGTCATCATGCGGGTAGTCCGGGACCGTGCCCGTGAAGGGCGAGCCGTCTGTTGGATATACTGTGCCGTCGGAGAAACCGTACCAGCAGTCACCTTTCCCCTTGGTGCCAACAAAGATGACGGCGGCCCTGTCACCTGCCGTGAGCCATGCCCCGCCCACCCACTCGTCAGAGTCGTGGTAGCTGTCAAGGGTGTGGCCACCGCCATAGTCCCAGCCATCAAGGTGCGTGCTCGAGTAGCCGAGGAGGCGTCTTGCAGTGAGCTGGGCCCCATCCGGAGGCGGGTTGCCGTCCTGCCACGGGGCAATGGCATAGAGGTTGGGGCCCTGTCCACCATGTCCACCCTCACGGAACCGACCGGTGGCAAGGTAGAAGCCAGCAAGGGACGGGTCACTGTCAGCATACTCGCGTGGGACCTCGAACATGTAGTCGTTCGTCTGGTACAGCTCGAGAAAGGTGCTCCCGACACGCCAAGCGCCTGCGGCATTTGAGAAGTCAAGGTCACACCACATGTGAGATGGACGGTCCTGTTCGTCGGTCTGGAAGTGAGCACCCCAACACGCATAGAGCTTGTCGGAGGTCTGCGCCCCCTGTGCAGGCAGGTACGCAAGGCCGCCCACTCGGATGTCCGCAGCAGAGAACAGCTCATCGAGCTCCCCGACACCAGCCCGGATGTTTGTGAAGCCCCTGAGCAGCGTTGCAGTGTTCAGTGCTGAGAGGTCGCGTGAGACCACCGGCTCCGGGATGCTGACCTCGGCGACCCACATGGAGCCCGCATGGCCAATGACGTAGATGGAGCCGGGATAGGCGTCATCGTTTCCGGGGTCGCCGTCGGGACAGTAGGCAGCGCCCGTGCCACCCCACGACCAGTCGACACCACCGTCAACATAGGGCAGCCTGAAAGCGCCGATGTACGTGAGGTCAGACGGTAGCAGTAGGTCTGATGCCGGCTGGGGCGGAGAACCCCCGTCACCTCCGTCGCCTCCGTCGTCCCCACCGGTTCCTTCTCCTGTGGTCTGCGTGCTCAAGTAGAGGAGGCCCACTGCCGATGCCACTACGAGCACGAGCACGGCAGTAAGGGCAACATACTTCTTTGCTGTCATCTGGTACCACCCAGACAGAATAGAGTGGGTTACGTAAGACCGCAATATATCCGTTGCCCGTAGGGATGTCGGACTGGTGGCACGGTCCTACCAGTGTCGGGACCAATGGGCGGGGCTCTGGGCGGCCACGTCCAAGGCCGGGACCCGTGGTCGCCGTGCGGACTGACCCGTCTTCCGGACGGTACTCAATACCAACCATTCAAGAGGGGGTTGCGTGCAGGTCTGCAACGAGGTGTACAGGCAGTTGGCTAGACCGTTCAGAGTACTCCAAGTAGGACTTGGCACAATCGGGGTCAGGATTGCACGGGCGCTACTGGACCGAGAGAACATGAGGCTCGTAGCAGCCGTGGACGTGGACCCGCGGTACGTTGGCCGGACAGTGGAGGAGATAGCCCTGGAAGGGTCTGGCGGCAACATCCGCGTCCATGGCTCTGTAGAAGAGGCGCTCTCAAGTACAAGCCCCGGGCCTGATGTGGCCCTCGTCGCAACTGCGTCGGCACTGGAGAAGGTCGCACCTGTTATCAAGGCCTGTCTTCGAGCGGGGCTGGATGTCGTGTCAATCTGTGAGGAGCTGTCGTTCCCATTTGCGCGACACGCCGCACTTGCAGCCGAGACCGACAGGTTGGCTAGGGAGGCAGGCAAGACAGTTCTCGGCACCGGCATTAACCCGGGCTACCTAATGGACACCCTGCCAATCATGATGTCAGCACCGGTGACGAGGGTGGACGCAGTCACTGTGACGAGGGTGATTGACAGCAGCAAGAGGCGGGCGTCCTTCCAGCTCAAGATTGGCAGCGGGATGACGGTCGATGAGTTCAGGGAGGCGATTGGCAGTGGCAAGATCACAGGCCATGTCGGCCTTGAGGAGTCCATGCGCATGATCGACTCGGCGCTAGGCCTTGGCCTCGACGAGTTCACCGAGCACCTTCCGGAGCCTGTCGTGGCCAAGGAAGAGGTCACAACGCCGGTCGTCAAGATACCGGAGGGACACGTACTCGGTCTCAAGAGCGTCGGCGAGGGTCGGCGGGGAGGTGAGACCGTCCTGCGACTCGAGTTCAGCGCCTTCGCGGGGGCCAGCCCGGAGTACGACGAGGTGCGGATAGAGGGCGAGCCGGGGCTGACCGAGCGTATCGAGGGTGGCGTGCACGGTGACACCGGGACGGTCGCCATGCTCCTCAATGTGGTGCCACTGGTAGTCCGCGCACCGCCGGGGCTATCTACGATGAAGGACATCCCGGTACCGAGGAACACTGCAAGGATAATGTATGACGATGGCGGGGGCAACTAGGCAGTGCTCGAAGACTACAGGCGCAGGACACCCAAGAGCAGGGAGCTGTTCGAGAGGGCGCAGCGTGTCTTCGCAGGGGGCGTGAACCACAACCTCCGTACCTTCGGCCTCACGACTGTTGGTGCCTATCCGCCCTTCATGTGCCGGGGTGAGGGGTCAAGCCTCTTCGATGTGGACGGCAACAGGTACATAGACTGGTGGATGACGCACTTCTCACAGGTCCTCGGTCACGGGCACACGGCGGTCACAGGTGCCGTCGCCCAGCAGGTGTCCCTCGGGACTCACTTTGGTACCCTCAATGAGGCACAGGTCCTGCTCGCAGAGGAGCTCCAGAGGGCAGTCCCCTTCATGGAGAAGATGCGCTTCTGTACCACTGGTAGCGAGGCCACCATGTACGCAGCACGACTGGCCCGACTCTTCACTGAGAGACCCCTTGTGGCAAAGGCACGTGGTGGCTGGCATGGTGGGAATGACACGCTTGGCTACCACCTCAAGTTCCCGTTCTCCGACGACCCCTTCTACAACGGGGTGTCATTCGACTTCAACGACACAGACAGCGTCGACGCCCTCATGGAGCGACACGGCAATGAGCTGGCGGCCGTAATCGTTGAGCCGGTGCTCGGTGCTGGTGGCGGGATACCGCCAGGACCAGGGTTCCTCCAGTACCTCCGCGAGGAGACCGAACGGGTCGGCGCACTCCTGATATTCGATGAGATAATCACTGGCTTTAGGTTCTGTTATGGCTCGGCCGGGACTGGCGTCTTCGGTGTCCAGCCCGACCTTGTCACACTGGGCAAGATAGTCGCCGGTGGGATGCCACTCGGTGTCTATGGCGGCCGGGAGGACGTGATGTCGCTTGCAGCCCCGGGTGCAAAAGGCGGTAGATGGGTGGGTGGCGGCACCTTTTCCGGTCACCCGCTATCAATGGTCGCAGGACTGGAGACCCTCGCTGCCCTCAAGACAAGGCGCGACGACTATGAGACGCTGAACAAGAGGGGCGACCACTTCCGTAGGAGGCTGAACGCCGTCTTTGAGGAGCTCGGCGCCCCCGCACTGTCCACCGGCACCGGTTCGATTGTCTTCATAGCGTGGTTGGAACACCCACTCGACCCAGACACCCCGCTCACGGCCACCAGGTTGGGCAGCGCAGTGGACCATGCCAGACTCGACGAGTTCCAGGCCCGCCTGATTGAGAAGGGGGTCTTCGGGTACCACGGCCTCGGTGCCATGTCATTCGCACACTCAGATGAAGACCTTGAGCAGACCTTGGGCGCAGTGGAGTCTGTGACGGTGGAGATGACCGGCAGGTGAGCAGACGGGTAACGGGACCCACACCCAGCCACACCACCCCGCTCCCATGAAAGGACTGATAGTGAGCGGGCTCTACACAGGTGTAGGGGGCCATTCCATCGCGGAGAGTCCATGGACAGCTGGGGAGCACAGACCGTCCGGACGGGCTGCAGTGGTGCGCCCGTGCTAGGCCGGGGTCAGGCATACGACCCTACAAGACAGTGGGCGAACGTACCACATCTTTGGCACAGGTGAGACGTATGGGTGGCAGCCACTGCTCCGCCCAGAAAAGGGACTCCGAGTGGTGTGAGAAGTGCGGGCCCGGGAAGGGCCCGCGACACTGCACGGTCAGAAGGCCGCTACAGTGTGAACCCAACATTCGTGTTGCCGTCGAACTCCTGCGGCGTGTCACCACCACCATGCGGATATGCGGAGACCGCGTAGTCGAAGCAGTCTTCCATGAGCGTGTTGGGGTTGCTGCCAAAGTGGTTGATGAGACCGTACTCAAGGAAGTAGTACGTCCAGGCCCCGTTCTGGTGGTCCGAATCGTCGTAGCCGTAGCCATTCTGTGTACAGGTGGTGGTCATGTAGACCGCACCACTGTTGGAC
>JALVPN010000146.1:30790-31413 GCA_027031765.1 Promethearchaeota archaeon
ATCTCAGGGATGACACCGCCGCTGTAGCAGTGGTCGACGAAGATGAATATCTTCGAGGCAGACCACGTACCAACAATGTCAGCGAGCTCGGTGTCATACAAGTTGCCATCCTCTCCGTTCTCGCCACTGTTGCAGTCCCACATGCACAGGTATGAGGAGCCGTGGCCATCGCCGGAGCCGTGGCCCGACGTTATGAATGCCACCTCATCGTCAGCGTCTGCACCCGCAAGCCAGTTCAGACATGCCTTCACGTTGTGCTCGGTAGCAAGGGCGTAGTACGTGGGATAGTTGCCGGAGTGAGTATCCCCGAGCACCCGGATGTAGTCATAGCTCATGACATTGTGGATATAGTTGTACCAGTCGGTCGCGTCCTCATCACAGTAGCTGAGGTCGCTGATCGCCTTGTAGTCGCTGATGCCCACAATGACGGCCCACTTGTGGACGACGCCGTCGCCCCCGCCTCCACCGCCACCGCCACCGCTGTAGGTCAGGGTGACAGTGAGGTCGTACGGGCCGGAGCCGCTGTACGAGCGCACCATGATGTACCACGTCCCTGCACCCGGGTTGTCATAGGTGACATCTTCACCACCCGAGGTGTAGCCACGCCAGTCGTAGGTGGATGT
>JALVPN010000147.1 GCA_027031765.1 Promethearchaeota archaeon
AGAGAGGAAGACCATTGGCAATGACAGTTGAAGCAATGAGGACATCTCGGTCATCCAGGAGCTTGCCTTCCTTCTTCAACTTGATCCAAATCTTGGCAGCTATACTGACTGCAGAACAATCATGAAAGAGGACTGCAAGAATCTCTTCAAGAACTTGAATGGCCATGCCCGCTCACTACTGTTCTGTGGACTCCATCAGAGTTTCAGCAGCACTTTCAAGGAAAGGAGTCTCCTCTCTCAGGATCTTGTGGACCCTGCGGAGGTCAATTGCAGCATAGCCGTGGACAAGGAGATCTCTGAAGCGGGCCATTTGTACGAGCTTGTCGCGCAGGCTATCATCAAGAATGCCAGACTCACAGAGTTTCTCAAAGACTCTTGTACGTGTCGTGGGGATTTCAATACCGGCGCGTTTCAAGAGATAGTTTGCAATGTCAGTGAGCGCCTCAATGGAAATCTGGAGATTGCGAAGGGCGGCATCGCTTATCTTGAAATCGGCAAGGAACTCCTGCTCAGAGTAGCCTTTGAGCTGTTGGAGCCTGCGAAGCGACTCCACAAGGACCAACACACGTGACTTGAGCTCCGTGTCGCTCATTCTTCTGACCACCGTCTAAGATATTCTTTTGCAGTCTTGAACTGTCTGTCCAGGAACTCCGAGTAGTCGTAGAACTCTGACGCCGTGCGGATGCAGAAGTCTTCGTACTCTCCCTCGTCCACACAGAAGAGAAGTGTTCCTCCTCTCATGGCATTGAACTTCAGGGCCGGACTTGCATCGTTCAGTATGACAACATCGAGCTCGTCCGTGTCCAGTGCTCTCTCCAACATAGACCCTATCGCAAGCTCCACATCCAGACCGCGTGGTGCATCAGGATCAAGGAACACCCCAAGGTCAACGTCACTGAGAGGGCTCGTTTTCCCTGTCGATACGGAACCGAAGAGCAGTATGAACCTCACTGAGTACCGTCTGTGTAGCTCCTCTGCCACTTCAGCAACAGCCGTCTGGATCTCTTCTTTTGTGAAGTCCTTTTTCCCCATTCGCATTCCTTCTCAAGAGTGCAACGACACAGAAGGCAACCATCCATGACCGAGCGATAAGTAGCAGCGATTGCAAGATATTTCTTACTGACTACAAGACTGATGTCACGATACGACACACCAACTGTGATGTGTCCCCCATCTTTCTCGTCCGAGATGCCTCACCAGAAGAGGTCAACTACTAGTCCTGCGAAATCCCACACGAGTACAACATACTAGTGTTTGCTGACCGGAGTCATGGGTCTACTCTTTGTCTTTGTCTTAGAGCCCCTGATACATGCCGAGGGTCTGGAACGGAGTCTAGAGAGGGGTCTACTACTTGGCGTAGCGACCTATACGTACTATTCGATGAGGACAGTCCTCAAGACAATGAGGACGCTTCTCAGGAACACTTCCATGGCGTAGGAGCCGTGGTGGATGTGACGGAGAGGAGAGACCTCAGGTCCACCAGTAGTGGTCAGAGCCCTCTTGTCGACCGGACCGGTCTCTCCAACACTTCTTGTTCTAGGACGGTACTCCCTAGCGGAGAGTCTATCTCAGTTCACATTCATATGTGACTCTCAGAAACAATACCGTTCTTCAGGTGACATGCCTTGGAGCTGGCAACGAAAAACCGGATCGAGAAAGGAAAACATGCCACCTACAGTCCAAAGACGGTAGTCGAAGGGGTAGACCTCACAGAAGGGATGAGAGTGATCATCAATGAAGAAGGGGTCAAGACTGCCAGCGACTCGCTTCCCGACCCCATCACGTTGGCGTTGCATGGGGAGAAGTTTGCCACCGTGAGTCTTGAGGGACTGGAGGCCATAAGCCGTGAGGAGCAGTCTGGAATCACGGGGGATTCATCCTGACACTTCCTTCCACTTGCTAACTCTTGAGTCTGTATGCAGGAAGGGCTGATTGGGGCAATCCGAAGACTGCGGCCCCAGAGTGAAACGACTCTGCCTCTGGAGCAAGTTTCCTCGAACTGACAGGCACGGCCGAGCAAGGAATCCTACGACTGAACCCCCTGTCTTCGTCTTGCTAGCAGACGGGCCCCAAACACGACCGCAGCGACGCCCCCGCCGGCCACCATGGGCAGGACGACGACAATAACGACCGGATCACTCGCAGGCGATGGGCCACTGGGCACTGTTGAGGCCGACGAGTCTTGCTGTGGCGGCCACGTCATTGGATGGTAGTCTGTCGCGCCGGCGGAGCCGCCAATCGAGTAAGTCCCGGTACCGGAATAGTCGGACCAGTAGTTCCCGTAGCCTGTTGTATTCCAGTGGTTGTTGTCAGCACTGTCGATGGCATTCGCCCCGTGGTTCCCTACGAACACATTCCCGTATATCGTGTTCCCGGAGGAGAACGTCCCGATAGACACGCCAGCATCCCCGTTGTACGAGTACGTGTTGTTCACTATCAGGTTGCATGTCGAGTAGACCGCAAGCTGGATGCCACAGCCCGTATTCCACGAGAACGTGTTGTTGATGAAGCGGTTGTGGTCTGAAGAGTAGAGGAATGCGCCAGAAGCCGTATTCCGGACAACCTCGTTGCACGATATGACATTCCGCCCGGCGTACCAGAGGTCAAACCCGAGCTTGTTCTCCGCTATTGTGTTGTCCATGATGTTGTTGCACTGTGCAATGCTGATGGCAACTCCTCTGGTGCAGTCCGTGACCGTGTTGTTGAGCAGGTGGTTCCTGCCAGCATAGTACAGCCACACGCCATCATAGGAACAGTTCCCAATGACATTGTGGGCGACAAGGTTGTCGGTGGCGTCCTCCAGGACAATGCCCTCCCGGGAGCCCAGAACTGTGTTCGACTCGATGTGGTTCCAGGACGATGAGACCAGGGCCACGCCCGTGCTGCTCTCTACGAATGAGTTGCCTGTGACCGTGCAGCCGGTAGAATACCAGAGGCCAATGCCGGACAGGCTGTTGTGGCGAAAACTGCTGTCTTCTATGCTGCAGTTCGAGGAATAGACGAGCTGGACCCCGACGGGGACACCTGTGAAGTTGCCGTCCCTGACAGTCACCCCCGTGGCATTCACGAGGAACAGCTGGGAGAAGAGGGCAGCACTCAATGATATGTTGCCCAGCCCCATGAAATAGCCGATTGGAACACCGTCCACCAAGTTGTCGAGAGAAACGGTGTGGGCCCAGTCCTCAGGCCCTGACCCTATCACTGCCAGACCCGTACCGCTGAACGAGTTCCCTGTGAGCGTTGCGTGCGCTGACCATTCGAGCCTCACGCCACACGCGCAGCAGCACAGCGTGTTCCCTGGCCCGACAGTGCTTGGACTCTCAGGGACTATGATGCCATCAGGCCCACCAGAGACCACATTGTCAGTCAGGGAGACACCAGCGGAGGAGGATACTTCAACGGCGCACTCGCCATTGCTTGCAAATACGTTCCCGACGAGTTCACAGTCCGGGGACGACGACAGCGCCGCTCCTGACAGGACGTTCCGGTTCACGGTATTGTCCGCAATGTAGGTGCCGGACGAGTTGACAACGTCAAGGCCATTCCCCATGTTCTCTACGATAGTGTTGCCCATGACCCTGCAACCACTGGACTTGTAGACGAACACACCGCCCTCGCTGTTCTGGGATATGAGACTCGACGTCACGGTGCAGTCCTTCGAGAACACGACTCCTATGCCTGTTGACGCGTGACTGACCGCCACTGATTCTACTGTGACCCCGGTGCAGTTGACCAGGACAACCTGTCCGTAACCACTCCCACCGACTGTGCTGTCGTTGACATCCACGAAGAACCCGAGCGACTTACCGTTGACTGTGTTGGTCGGCCCCACATTGTGGGCCCACTCTTCGAGCCTCTCACCGCTTATCAGCAGCCCACCCCCCACGAGTGTGTTGCCTGTGAGCGTGGCCTCCTGGCAGTGGATGAGCGCGAGCGCCGTCTTGTTCACCGAAATGGCATTGTTGGAAACGATGGCACCCCGCGAGTCCTCCAGTCTCACA
>JALVPN010000148.1 GCA_027031765.1 Promethearchaeota archaeon
GTGCGAAGCCTACACCGAACAGTGAGTAGGCGAGGTACGCGACGACCAGTATTCTGACAGGCCCTTCACGGTCGACCAGCCTGCCCACGTACCGGGCGACGGTGGCAGCAGAGAGCGTGGACATGGCATTGGCAATCCCCACGTAGGCCGACGGCCCCCCGAGCTCGTCAATCAGCATGATTGCCATCAGGAAGGCGATGGCATTCATCCCAGAGGAGCTGAAGAATGCGGCCGCGGTCACACGCGACATCCCGGCCTCGCGCAGGATGTCAAATATGCCGGGCCCCGCCCCGGGTCTTGGAGGCACTGCGAGGTCATCCACACGGAGGGCGCAGACTGTGGTGCCCCCAATACACAACAGCCCTGCAATACGGTAGAGCGTGAACATACCAAGCACATCGTACAGGAGACCACTGATCAGTGCGCCAAAGAACCACCCGGCAGACTGCACCAGGAGGAGCGTCCCCAGCAGCTCGCCCTTGGCCGTCTCGTCACCAGTGAGGTATGCCTGTCCCACCGGGATTGCAGCACCAGCAAAGAAGGAACCGACCAGCGACAGGACCAGGTACTCGCCCGCATAGTGTACGCAGGAGTACAGGAGGTACATCACAGCATATCCAAGTAGGCCAATGAGCATGAACGGCTTGCGGCTCCCGAGCGCATCCGACACCGCACCCCAGAAGGCCATGGACGCCATTGTGACGAGTGCGGGGGCTGACCAGACAGCCGTCAGGAAGAGGAACGAACCGGCCCCGAGGTCATGCTTCACAAAGAAAGTGATGAACTGCCAGCCAATCGCCTGTCCGGTGGCCAGCATGGCATATGTCAGGTAGAAGAAGGGCATTGAACTGCTGTCCCTACCCACAAGCATCGCCTCCTGTGGTCCCACATGCACCGGCGCATCACTGTAAAAACCATTCCGGACAGCGCGCGGTACGTGACAGGGGGTGTCTCGCGGGGGTCGAAGAGTATTTCTTCTCACACGCCCCCCATGTGTACATGCCAGACGCCAAGGACTACCTCCTGCTAGTGGAAGACCTGCACGCCTATTATACCTCGAAACGCGGGCTTGTCAGGGCCGTCGAAGACGTGACCTTCGGTGTGAAACGGGGAGAGTCAGTCGGCCTGTTCGGCGAGTCCGGTGCTGGCAAGACATCGGTAGCGCTTGCGGTGCTTGGACTCTTCGAGCGGCTGGCAATGTTCGGGTCCGACGCCGGCAGCACGGAGACCAAGAGGTTGTGGGCACTGAGGCGGCAGGCGAGAGAGCAGGGACTGACCTCAAAGGACATGGGGGAGGACCTGCCGGGTGTCGAGGGCAAGGTGTGGTTTGATGGGCGGGACCTCATGGAGCTCGACGAAGAGGAGCTCCGCAAGCTGAGGGGGAAGGAGATCGCATACGTGCCACAGACGACAATGGCATCCCTCAACCCGTACATGACGATAGAGTACCAGACCGCAGAGGGGCTGCTGGCGCACGAGGAGTACGACGACCTGTCCGAGGACCAGGTCGCAGCGATGGTCCTTGAGAGCCTCGACCTTGTGGAGCTGGCGGACCCCACCAGGAGGAGGCGCCTGAAGCCAAAAGAGTTCGCAATGGGCGAGGACCAGAGGGTCCTCATTGCAATGGCACTCATCACACGTCCCAGACTGCTGATTGCCGACGAGCCGACAACGGCACTGGACATGGCAGTCAGGCACAAGATAATGCGTGTGTTGTCTGCGGTGCGTGAGAAGACAGGCATGGCGACGCTCATCATATCGAATGACGCAGGGCTGATTGCGGAGGTCACGGACAGGGTGGTGGTGATGTCCGCGGGCCGGGTGATGGAGTCTGCCGACGTGACCACCATATTCAAGCGGCCGGGCCACCCCTTCACCAGGGCGTTCCTCCTGAGCAACCCCACGATGGAAGTACTGAGGCGCATCCGGGAGCGCGGCCTCAGGATCAGGGGCATCCCGGGACGGCCACCAGACATGACCTCCCCACCACCGGGCTGCCCGTTCCACCCGAGGTGCGAGTACGCCACCGAGATGTGCCGTGACACGCTGCCGGAGTACCGGGAAGTCGAGGACGGACACTGGGTGATGTGCCACAGGTACGAGGAGTTACCGCCCTTGGAGCTCTGACCTGCCGACCCGTGCCTGTGGGGTGCAGGACTCAGTACGGTTATAACCCCCGCATTGTATGGACTCGTGTGTAGTGTCATGAGAGGCCAGGAACCACTCCTTGAGGTGAAGGACCTCAGGGCATACTATGTCACCAAGAGAGGCATCGTACGTGCGGTCGACAACGTGAGCTTTGACATCATGCCGGGCGAGTGTGTCGGGCTGCTGGGTGAGAGCGGCTGCGGTAAGAGCTCCCTGGCGCTTGCTATCATGCAGCTCTTCGACCGCGTTGCAAAGTTTGCCGCCGGCACCTCGGGTGCACGCGCCGCCCTCGACCGCTACCTGGAGTCCCAAGAACAGGGTGGGCCAGTCCGCCATGGCGTTCAGGGGAGTATCATCTTCAGGGGACGAGACCTCACCACCCTGCCAGAGGAGGAGCTCGTGAGAGTACGTGGTCGGGAGATATCCCTGATCCCACAGGGCATGACCCGGGCCCTGAACCCGCAGTTCAGTGTTGGCATGCAGACCGGAGAGCCAGTCGCGATACGTGAGACACAGGTCAGGCTCAAGGAGCTGAGAGAGAAGGTCCTCCAATACCTCAACCTCGTCCACATCCCGGATGCAGGCACACGCTTCGTCCTCGACCCCGGTTCGTTCAGTGGCGGTGAGGCCCAACGCATCCTCATTGCTATGGCCCTCATCAACGGCCCCTACCTCGTGATCGCTGACGAACCGACGAGCGCCCTCGACATGACCGTCCAGCGGCAGATAATGAACGTCCTGCAGATGGTCAAGGAGGAGTTTGATGTCTCACTGCTCATCATAAGCCACGACGCCGGTGTGATTGCAGAACTAGCTGACAGGGTGGCCGTGATGTACGCCGGCCGGATCATGGAGTACGGTGACGCAGTGCAGATGTTCCACGAACCGGGCCACCCTTACACGCAGGGCCTCATGGCCTCCTTTCCCACAATCGTGATGATGCAGATGCAGGCTGGAAAGAAACGGCCCCGACTCAGGGGGATTCCCGGCGACCCCCCAGACCTCACGGACATCCCCAGCGGCTGCCCGTTCCACCCAAGGTGCCAGTTCGCCCAGGACAGGTGCAGGGAGGAGATACCAGAGTACAGGGAGGTGGGACCACGCCACTGGGTGATGTGTCACAGGTACGAGGAGCTGCAGTCCAACGGCCCCTGACGCGCTGCACAACTCCCGCCGTCACACCGGGACTCAGTGCGTTTATAACACTGTTCGTAGACCGGCCGTACTATCATGCAAGACAGAAGACCCCTCCTTGAGGTGAAGGACCTCAGGGCATACTATGTCACCAAGAAAGGCATTGCACGTGCAGTGGACGACGTGTCTCTTGACATCATGCCGGGTGAGTGCGTCGGACTGATCGGTGAGAGCGGGTGCGGCAAGAGCTCCCTGGCACTTGCCATCATGCAGCTCTGCGAGCGCGTGGCGAAGACCACAGACGGGGGTCCTGGCGCCCGGGCGCGTCTTAGCCGGTACCTGAAAGCTATCGGGGACGAGCGTCCGGTCCGCCATTGGATGCAGGGGAGCGTAGTATTCAGGGGGCAAGACCTCACCACGCTACCAGAGAAGGAGCTCGAGGAGATACGTGGCCGGGATATCTGTCTGGCGCCACAGGGGATGACCAAGGCCCTAGACGCACGGTCCATCGTCAAGACGCACAGGAAGGAGCCGACCCCGGCACGGAGGAAGGAGGTCAGAAGCGAGGAGTTGAGAGAAGTGGCCCGGCCGGTCCTCCATCTCTCACCCGTTGGAGAGGGCAGCAAGGACTTCACTATCGTCCCCAAGTCACTGAAAGGTCCTGAGGCGCGGCCAGTCCTCATTGCAATGACGCTCATCAACGGCCCGTACCTCATAAT
>JALVPN010000149.1 GCA_027031765.1 Promethearchaeota archaeon
CCTTGAGGCCCCCGAGTTTGCTGACGACCTTGATGTGGTGGTGCGGGAGGCGCGTGCACATGGGGTTGTCGTGATAACCTCTGCAATCACCCCTGATGACTGGTCGCGGGGGCTTGAGATTGCGGCCCGTTTTGACAACGTCTATGCCTCCCTGGGCCTCGACCCTATGCTGCACGAGCACATCGACGGACTGGTAGAGTACGCCAGGCGTCACAGGGCCGGTATTGTGGCAGTGGGGGAGGTCGGTCTGGACCACTACCGGGAGCGTGACCATGCCCTCCGTGAGGCCCAGGCTGCTGCCTTCAGGACTGCCATTGGTCTTGCTGAGGAGCTCGGCCTGCCGTTACAGGTGCACTCCCGGTCGGCGGGCCGTTCTGCGCTTGAAGTACTGCGTTCTGCTGGGGCCACTGCGGTCCACATGCACGCCTTTGATGGCCGCGCCAGTCTGGCAAGGGCAGCCTCTCATGACCTCGGCTTCTACTTCTCAATCCCCACGTCTGTGGTGCGTTCGTCCCAGAAACAGAAGCTCGTCCGCGCCATCGACATCGAGCACATCCTCGTAGAGACCGACAGCCCGGTGCTGGCGCCGGAGAGGGGCACGCGCAATGAGCCGAAGAACGTCTGGGTGGCGCTCAGGGCTGTTGCCAGTGCGCTTGACCGGAGCGTCGAGGAGACCCGGGAGCTCGTACTTGAGAACACGCTCAGGCTGTACGGTGACCTGCTAGGGTGAGGGGGTGGCCTGCTCGTCGACCGGGTGCGCGCTCCGCACGTCGGTTGCCGGGTGATACAATTCATTAGTGGGGCCGCAGCCCCGGGTGGACGACCTACAATGACCAGTGACCACAGCGAGGCGTTCAGCCAGGTACTTGCAGACCTTACCCGTCCGGCAGCCGTCCGTGACTGGGTCGAGGCACAGGAGAAGAGCGGGGCACCACTCTTCGACTACAGGTACGACCACGTGGTCCAGGTGGTCACTGTTGCCACACACCTCGCACGGGCTGCCGGCGCAGACCTCCGGGTCGTCGTCCCCGCGGCATGGCTGCACGACATTGCAAAGCCGGGCCTCGGTGGTGCCGACGACCATGGCCGGCGCAGTGCTGAGATGGCCGCGAGACTGCTGAAGCAGCAGGGCCTCGACGACGAGGATGTGGCACGGGTCTGTGAGGCAATCCGGTCGCATGTCGGTCTGACGCGGGACAGCCCCCTTGACACCCTTGAGGCGCAGGTGGTGTGGGAGGCCGACAAGATCGTCAAGCTCGGCATTGTGGGGCTCCTGCACTACGTGCTCAACGCCATCCGTCTGCGTCCCGGGATGGACATGTACGCGATTGCCGAGGAGCTCCGGCGGTTCATACCGCTCGCCCGACGGATTGCGTCCAGCATGCACACTGCTGAGGGCCAACGCCTTGCGCAGGAGCGGCTGCGTCACCTTGAGGCCACCGTGAGCGCGCTTGCGTCTGAACTTAGGCCCGACGAGTAGACGGGGGTTGCAGGTCGATGGATGAGGACTTGAGAGTTGGGCTCCTGACAATTGGGAACGAGGTACTTGATGGGCTCGTACTGGACACGAACGCACACTGGCTGGAACAGCAGGTCCTGTCACTGGGACTGCGGGTCGCCCGTCAGGCGTCGGTCCGTGACGACCTCGAAGAGATTGGTGCTGCACTGGCCTTCCTCGAAGACGTGTGCAGCGTGGTGATAACGTCCGGCGGGCTCGGGCCTACCTTTGACGACATGACGCTCGAAGCCGTTGCCCGGCACTACGGCCTCGGTGTCACTGAAGACCCGGAGGCCCTCTCCATAGTCCGGCGCCAGTACAGGACACTCTGGGAGCGTGGGATTGTCGACAGTCCTGACATCACCGAGAGCCGGAGGAAGATGGCCCGCATCCCCGAAGGTGCGGTGGCACTTGACAACCGTGTGGGTGGTGCGCCCGGTGTCCGCCTTGAAACAGACCGCTGCGTGGTCTTCTGTCTGCCGGGTGTCCCGTCCGAGCTCAAGTCCATCTTTGAGGCCTCTGTGAGACCGTGGCTTGAGAGTGCCGCACCGCTCAAGTACTACCAGCGGATAGTCCTCTTCCCCATCAGGGACGAGACCGTGTTTGCACCATACATCAAGCGTGCGATGCGCAGGCACCCTGGTGTCTACATCAAGTCGATGCCCAAGACATACGGCACCTCCGATGTCCTCCAGGTCTGGGTGTCCGCGAGGTGCAGGACCGAGGAAGAGGCGCGTGCACTTGTCGATGGTGCCATACTGACGCTACGGGAAGAGTCGGGACTGCAGGAGTCCGAGCTCGCGGCGGACTCGACTGATGACCACAGATAGATATTTTGGACGCAAGTCCAGAGTCGCCGGTGGTGTGAGCGCGATTGCAGACTGAGCTCTCCCCCGGCATAGTCGTCTTCCAGTTCGACTTCCTGGACCTCGTAGTGTTCATGGTCGCTGTGGGCTACGCCACCATGGTGCTCCTCGTCGCCGACTTTGCAAGGCGCAGGTATGCCCTGGGTCCAGAGGTCACAAGGCGGATTGTGCACCTGTTCGCTGGCGGTGCCATCTGGACAGTACCCTACTACTCGCACCCATGGGTGGCCACCGCAGTCGCTTTTCTCTTCGTAGTACTCCTCGCCTTTGCCAACACCGAACGCTTCGGCCGGTTCTTCAAGGCCATGGCCCGGCCCGAGGATTTGGAGCAGGGCAGTGTGAGGGGCCCGTTCTGGTACGCGGTCTCAATCACCACGCTCACTGGACTCTTCACGTTCACCGGCAACGAGGCTGTCTACTTCATAGCTGGTGCTGCCATCCACATGATGATGTTCGGTGACGGCATGGCGGCCCCTATCGGGATGAGGTTCGGCAGTGCACACACACGGGTCATCCTCGGTTCGAGGCGCAGCCTGCATGGCAGCCTTGCACTCTTCATCTTTGCTTTCTTGGGCTCCCTGCTGGCGTTCTGGTTCTTTGGTGTCCTGAACTATGGCTCCCTCATCCACGAGGGCAGCATAATGTACCTTGAGATGACAGTACTGGCGCTGGTCGGTGCCACCTCAGCGACCCTCATAGAGCTGGTGAGCCCACGCGGTTCGGACAACGTGACACTCCCGTTCCTCACCACCCTCGTCCTCCTGGTCGCAGCCGTCCAGCTCGGTATAGTGGTCTTGCCCGCATGAGCCCGCCGACGGGCCGTGGAGCACCGACCTGGGGCCCCGTGCGGTCTCTCAGGTGCCGTCCGTGCAACATCTCCCCGTCCTGTGTCCAGCGCCCTTGCAGTCCTGCTCAGGGTGCACCGTACTGTCCTCTTCAAGCAGCTGTGTGGCGTCCACCGTGGACAGTAATGCAGCAGTCATGTCATAGACCGGAGCATGCATGTGTCGGCCAGTCAGTCTGAAGGCCTCTCCGGTGTTGTACCGCCAACGGTCGTCTCGGGGCCCTCTGTCAAGTGCCCCAGTGCAGGGGTGGGGCGCCTAGACTAGATGCTACCGTCGACCACAAGCCGGTAGTAGTAGGTGTAGCCTGCGGTCCTGCTCTTGCGGCGTATCTTGATGACCTGTCCCACCTTTGCGCCGATGGCCCTCGCAGCAGGGTCGTCCTTCAGTATGCGTGGCAGGTCCGCCTTCTCAATCCCGTAGTGCTGGAGCACCTTCTCGACTTCCTCATCTGACATGATCATGTGTGACGGGACAAACTCGTGGTTGAAAATGTCGAACGACGCGTAGCCGCCGGTCACCAGCTCGACCCTTGCCTCGTTGGCATACTTCTTGGCAGCAGGTGTGAACCGCGCGCCACCGACCAGGATGCCCTCTTGCGCCTCCTGCTCAATCATGCTGCGCACAAGGTCCTTTACTATGGCGACTCCGACGACCTTTGGCTCCTTCAGGATCCAGACCACCGACCGTATCGTCATGTCCTTCCCGTGCTTCTCAGGCACCATCACGTACTTGTCCGGGTACTCCAGATACTGGTCGACGGTATACCCACGCAGTGTG
>JALVPN010000150.1 GCA_027031765.1 Promethearchaeota archaeon
AGGGTGGCCTGGGTCGGGGGGCGCGGCTCGGTGCCCTGGTGGTCGTTTCGGGGCGCCACGTCATCACGGCCCCATGACCGGGTACTGCTGCGGCCGGACACGTTACATAGACGAGGACAAGGAGGAGAATGGGGGACCTGTGCACTGTACGACCTCATCTCTCCATGTTCCACTGTGTCCGCTGGTCCTACCAATGGTGCAGCGGTCGTGCCGTCCGGGGCGGCGCGGAAACACTAGTTGTGGACGGTCACGACCCGGCATGGTGACGAGTGAGGGCATAGCGGCCGCAGGCCGCCCATCCGGCCGTGGCAGGCTGGTGTGGGTATCATTGTTGGTGCGTGATAGACGTCCCAATGGCTGGGCATACAGTGGTTGGTCTGTGTGGCGGGGTGTGGGATGGGGCCATATCTGTGCGCGGCCGGCTGGCTGACCAGTCCACTGATTGACTGTCGGTCGGTTGGTCGCTTGGTCTGGACTCGTCTGGACGCGTCTGGCCTATGGTGCTGCTGGCTGTGGGTCTGGCCCCGGTGTCTGCACATGGCCGCGCTGACTGTCAAGTGGGCGGCGGGTGCGTGGTCATAGGCTCCGGCGAAGTAGGTGATTGTGATGGGACTGTGGTGACTGGGAACGGAGTTGGTGGAGGGAGACTGTACGTCGTGCGCGCATGCAAGTTGGGTATGGGGAGTGGGCAACGACAACTGCAGCTGGCAGTGGCGGATGTGGTTGTACGGGGCTCGTGCCCGCAAAGGCCAGACGTGTGGCAGCGGGTTGTGTGGGCTTGGGACAGAGCGGTGCCTGCGCCTCAATTAGACTTAAATATGACCGGGCGGTAGGACACACACCAACTCAATACGAGTGGTAGGAGTGTTGGCATTGAAGAGAATGACTAGCTCAGTCCTAGTAGTATGTATGACCGTGCTACCGCTGCTGGTCATCGGTCTGGGGCCAGTGGTTGCTGCCCCGGGTCCAGCTGATGACGGCGGGGGTGCAGGTCCAAGAGTGTGCGACCGGACGGCTCCGGGCCACGAGTGGTGTGTCCTGTCCGACGTGAGATACGACTTCGACTACACCATTTCGCCCAAGACGTGGAAGTGGGTCGTTGCTACCAACGTGCGGGAGAACGATGGCACCTACGGTTCTTTCACAGTGGACCCCGGTCAGGACATAGACTTCTTCGTTGTCGATGAGGCCGGTTACAACACGATCCAGCATGGGGGTACTGCAACGCCCCTGAAGAACTGGGGTAGCGACCTAAAGGGCACTGTGGACTTCACGTACCGTGCGCCTGCGGTGGACAAGCTGTACTTCTGTCTCAGCAATTGGGACAGCGTCCTCACGACTGTCCATGTAGCCGGCTACTTTGCCAATGACCAGACACCGCCCGAACTGGACATTGTAAGTCCCTCGGCCGGGCAGGTGGTCAGGGGCTCCATCATGGTGGAGGCGTCAGCCCACGATGCACACTTCGATGTCGCCGAGCTGCGCATCTACGTGGACGATGTGCTGAAGAAGTCGCTGACCTACACCACTGCGATACGGTACAGCTGGGACACTACCCGGGTGGCCGACGGTGCACACAGGGTCACCTTCTACGTGGCGGACAACGTGAACAATGACATGTCGGTCACGCGCACAGTCACCGTCGACAACGTGCCTGATGCGCCCACAGATAGCACCGCGACGAGTCCTGCTGGTAGACCCACTCAGACGACCGGGGGCGGCAGTAGCACCTCCACGCCACAGACTGCGGAGCAGCCACTGGGGGCGACCTCGGCGTTTGTCGCCGCTGGGGCCCTGATTGCAGTTGCGGCAGTGGTGGTGGTCGTCGGGGTGGCTGCAAGACGGAGTGGTGGGACGACCGTTGATAGTGGTCCTGGCACACCGCCTGTTGATGCAAAGGTGTTGGTCATCTGCCCGTACTGCGGCCACAAGAACGAGCAGGGTGTGACCAAGTGCCAGAAGTGTCACGCCGACATGTAGGCCCGTGAACGGCACGGCCCTAGCGAGTGACTGCCTCTGATCCGGGGCCTGCTGTTCCCACACGGTGTGGGGGCGGGAGGAGCAAGCTTTCCTGCGCCCACACCACACACCTTACCTGCCGGGTCTTGTGGGCTGGTACCTGTCCGCACGGCTGTCAGAATGCTGGAGTCATGACATGGCAGGCCCGGTGATTCTTGATGCCCGACGCAGCGCAGCGTAGCGTAGCGCGACGCCGTGTCGGGCACCGCCCATTCCTTCTGGGCCTTGCGTGCTGACCATTGTGTTCTGCGCGTTGCTCAACTACACAGGAGAGGCACCTGCAATCCACCGGACGACCAGTCTTTTCCAGGGTCGGACGCTGGGCGTCACGGGGAGTCCAGTCCTGCTTACGTGAGCAGCACCGGACACAGTTGGCGGTGGCGCGGTGCAGATGCCTGCTGTAGCCACCTGACGGACAACCACCGTATAAGCATCATTGAGTACCTGTGTACACATGTGACTCCTGTTGCCAGACATTGCGGCACTGGTTGCGCTCCTTGACTGCACCGTCCGTGTGACGGCTCGGAGCGGCGGTGGTGTCAGGCGACGAGCGGTGTTGGACCACGGGGAGTGTTTGTGCGGGGTCTTTTCTGCCGGCTCCCGTGTCGCATAATACAGGGTTTTAATGGGCATGTCTAGGGCGTGAGCCTGAGTGACACATCATGGTGAAGATAGACGTCGTGCGTAGGCCTTCCCTCATCAGCCCCCGGCACCTCCTGCGCTATGTCTTCTTCACAGAGATGCAGGTCGAACAGGCTGCGAAGATCCTCAACCGGATAGTCGCGTCGAACGGTGTCGTACCTGACAGCGACTGGGAGTCCTTTGTGCTCACGAGTCGGGGCCTGTACGTCAAGGTGATGAGGAAGCTACGCGACGTCGGCCTGGTCGAGAAGCGCATGGGCGAGTACAGGCTCTCCCGGGACTTTGCGTCGGCCCTGTCCAAGCTTGCAGGCTACTGGAGCGACATCCTCGACTCGTTCATGTCTGGTGACAGGAGCATCAAGTTCTAGGGCCTCCGGGTAGGCGGGCCCCATGTACGTCGAGCTGCGGGACGTAGGCCACAGGAGGCCCGTGGGTACTGTCGATGACTGTCCCACGTCCTGTTCCAGGCCCGGGCCCAACGTCCTGCCTCGGTGCTCGTGCAATCTACTACATATGTTGCCGGTGGCCGTGGTTGTTGCTGAGCTGCGTGTCCGGCCGTACTGTGCCTGCAGCGTCGGCATGTGACTGTGGGACCACCTGCGGATGGCCGCATGGCCACACCCTTCAATGGTCAGGTAGTCGCTTTCTGACATGCCCTACCAGGTGTCCCAGTGGACGACCTCTTCGCGTGGGCGCCTAGGCGACCTCTTGGCCTCTCGTTCCCTGAGCTCCTCTGGTACCTCATCAAGGGTTGCAGGACGGCCGAAGAAGACCACGGTTGCAACCCGCCTGTCGTCTGGTATTTCGAGGACTCGCCGGAGCTCCTCCTCGTCCCAGCCAGCGGTCGCGTGGCCCATCAGTCCCAGGTGTACGGCCTGGAGCAGCATGTTCTCGACAGCCAGCCCCACATCCATCATGTAGTATGGGAGGTCGTGGGCCCCACAGCCGCCGCCCTCCCGGGTGACGACAACTACCATTACTGGGGCACTTTTTGCCCAGGCATTGCCCCTGCTCAGCGTGGCGTTTGCCCTCTCCCGTTTCTCTGAGTCGGTGACGACCACGAAGTCCCATGCTTGGGTGTTGTTGCACGACGGTGCCAGACGTCCGGCCTCGAGGACTGCGAGCAGCTCTCCCTGAGTGACTGGCCGTGCGGTGAATGCCCTGCCGCTGCGGCGTTCTCTGATCTCGCGCATTACACCTGGCATCAGGACACCACCGCCGTTCACTCCTCGAGTGCCATTGGCAGGGCACAGAGCTCAGGGACCGCCAGGTGCCAGCACGCCACTC
>JALVPN010000151.1 GCA_027031765.1 Promethearchaeota archaeon
CGGCAGCCGCGGCATTGGGAGGGCCGCATCAAATGCGTTCATAGCAAGGTAGCGCCGAGCAATCTCGACGCCCTCCGTGAGTTCCAGCGCCCTGACCACCCTCTCGACGATGTTGGCGTCGCCGTCCACTGGCAACGGGATCCTCGAAGAGCGGTCATGGTCATCGTCGGACTCTGTCAACTAGGATCTGTTCTCCCCGTAGGAATCTTCACCACACTCTCGACACGCAAGGATATAAACCAGACGAAGTGGTGCAGCACACAGGTACCACGTGGGCGCCGTACACAAGAGTAATAGGCCTCGGATATGGACTCTGGTCGTAGGCAAGCGCCACCCGTTGGTGATCCATTGCACGACACACAGGTTCTCACAATCTTCGACCGGCCCGCTGGGCTCAGGGTCATCGGGCTCACCCAAGTCGCCTTTGGGACCGTTGGGCTAGTGGGTTCAGTGGGGCTACTTGTCGCAACTCTGATGGGTGTCCCGGCGCTCTCAGAGAACGGGTACCTCTACTCAGCCCTCGTGTTCGTGGGCATTGCAGTGCCATGTCTTGTGATAGGCAACTACGTGGACGACCTGAGAAGGGGGGCCGTCATCGCCCAGATGGGATACAGTGCCATAGCGGCCACACTTGCGGGATACCTGCTCATTGTCCGCGGTCCCGACTATGAGTGGACGGTCCCGGTCTTCGGTATCACAGTACAGGTCGCAGTGGGCCGGGTGGCGCTGATGAT
Organism: Promethearchaeota archaeon; assembly: GCA_027031765.1. Classification (GTDB taxonomy): domain Archaea; phylum Asgardarchaeota; class Thorarchaeia; order Thorarchaeales; family Thorarchaeaceae; genus JALVPN01. The sequence goes on from JALVPN010000151.1 coordinate 735, forward strand.
TGTCGTGGTCCAGGTACTCATAGCACTCTACCTGATAGCGAGATGGGAGCGCGTAGTGCCACCGGACACAGCAGTGGTCGTCAGGGACAGGACGAGGGCCAGACTGGTCGAACGGGGCATAGTCCAGCTGCCTGTCGGAGAGCACCTGCTCGCACCGGATGGGACCAGCATCCACGACCCGGACGAGGTCCAACACGTCCTTGAGGCACGGAGGGTCGTGAGTGAAGAGGGCACGGCAATACTCTGTCCGAACTGTGGGGGCGCGACCTCACTGTCGAAGGTGAACGAGGACAACACACTCACGTGTGACTACTGCGGCGTGAGAGTGGCGGTCGGCAGTGTGTTCGTACCGTGTACCAACCACCCGGAATACCTTGCTGCAGCGACCTGTGCGGTATGTGGTCAGCACTTCTGTAGGCGCTGTCTGACCGCACAGGAACCGCCCGTAGACGAGCGCTGGCGGGGCTCCCTCGTGCTACTGTGCAGGGACTGCTTTGAGGGCAGGTACATACCCGCAGTCGCGACCACTGCCTTCGCACTCCCGATAGAAGAGCTCTTTGGAGAGGCCGGCTCAAGGTTCAGGGCTGTGGCCCACCTGTACCGCAAGTTCCTCAGTGCGTATGCGAAAGTGGTGCGCTTTACGGTCCGGCTGTCCGTGGAGGTGCTGCCCCGGCTCATTGCGAGGGGGAGCCGGGAACGGTCTGACAACTGCGTTGCTTTCCTGTTCGCAGTTATCATCGCCATCATTGCCGTCCCCATCATCGTCGGTGTGCTGCTCCTCTTGGGCGCAGTCATAGTGGTACCGCTGCTCTTCTATGCAGGCCTCATAGGAGTCGTCGTGCAGGCGGTGCGCATCCTGCGCGGAACCGACTTTGTCAGCCTTGACGAAGCAAGAGAGAGGGGCCTCCTCAAGAGGAAGAGGACCGAGATACCCAAGGAGTCGGAGCTGAGGCGCGACAGCCGTCACTGGGAGCGCGGACGGACAGAGCCAAGGGGGTCCTACAAGGCCCCACTCTTCGACACGAGCTACGACCGTGGTGAGCCCACGAGGAGGTGGTGAGGGCTGATGGGACTGGACGGGACACAGCAGGACACGGACGAGTCTGGCGCGATCATGTGTCCGGTGTGTGGGGGCAGAGTGGTCATCGAGCACAATGACAGGGTGAACTACTGCGAGTACTGCGGCAGCCCAGTGATGGGCCCGGCCCAGGACAGGAACTGCGCCTACCACCCCGACAGGCTGGCAAAACAGGTCTGTCACGTCTGTGGCCGTCTCATCTGTGAGGAGTGCACCACGAGGCGTGTGGGCCTCTACGGTGGAAAGGCACTCACGGCCTTCCACTGTCCGGAGCCAGAGTGCAAGGCGGCACTCTCGTGGATGGAGCCGGTGCGCGAGGAGTACAGCAGGCTGCTGGACATGGAGTGGGCTGCCAAACGTGACGTCTTCGCATTCAGGGTGGGCGGTGTGGGGGCCATCCTGTTCATGCTCGCCGAGCTGGTACTGGTACTCATGATGCTGGGTGAACAGTTCTTCACGGCGTGGGGCACCAGCACGTTCCCATACCTCTTCGTGAGAGGGGACCTGACCGTAATAGTGAGTGTCGCTGGGAACCTCACTTCGGCAGCGATGCTCCAGGTCACAATCATGGTCTATGACCACCTCAGGCAGATGACAGCAGGGGCCCTCGCCCTCGTGTTCGTCGTAGTGGAGTGGCTGCTCGTATGGGGACGGGTGGTACTCTTCAACCTCTTCGCGGCCGTCCATGCCAGTTCGTTCGTCCTGATAGTTGCGGTCATGGCCTTTGCAACGGTGTTCTTGGTCCCGGCTGCGAGTGTCGCGGTGGTAACGGGACTTGAGAAACTCCACCAGATACGGCTTGCGCGGAGTACGTTGGTACGGGACTCGTGAGTGTCTTCACTCCTCAACATCGAACAGGTCGATTATCCTGAACCGCTCGACATCCACGAGGCCACGGTCCGTTATCTTGAGCTCCGGGATCACGGGTAGTGACAGGAACGCCATTGCCATGAAGGGCTCGTCAAGGGTGACACCCAGTCGGTCAGTGGCACTCTTCAGTGCCCCCAGGCGTTCGCTCACCTCCTCAATTGGCCTGTCGGACATCAGTCCTGCTATTGGTAGTGGGAGCGACTCCAGCACCCGACCACCCTGGACCACGGCAAGACCGCCATGCATCCGCACCACCTGTATTGCGGCCTCAATCAGGTCGTGGTCGTTGGTAGCAACAGCGACAATGTTGTGACTGTCATGGGCGATGGACGACACCATTGCGCCGTCCTGGAGGCCGATGCCCTTTACAAAGCCGACAGAGTGTGGTACCGAGGCGTTGTGACGTTCGATGATTGTCACCTTTGTTATGTCGCGGTCAGGGTCAGGGACCACAAGTCCGTCCCGCACAGGTGCCTCTTCGATCAGCCGGTCAGTGACTATCTGGTGCGTGCGCACACCAATCACATTGATGTGGTCGCCCTTCGCCGGCACCCTGAAGTCATCAGGCTCCAGCCAGTGGATGTTCACAGAACGGCGGAGCCGTGGCGGCTCAACGTGTTCACGTCCACCGACCATCCTGCCGTCCTTGGCCACAAGCACACCGCGCTTGAACACCATCTCGACGCCCACGCGTTCCAGGGAGTCCAGGACGACGAGGTCGGCGTAATAGCCTGGTGCAACGGCCCCTGCATACTGGATGCCGTAGTGGCGTGCCGTAGAGAGAGTGGCGACCTTGATGGCAAGGACCGGGTCGACACCGTACTCAACAGCCTCGCGTATCATACTGTCAATATGGCCCTTTGTCAGCAAGTCCAGTGGGTTGCGGTCGTCCGTCACGAAGCTGCAGAACATCGCCGTGTGTGGCTGGATGAGCGGGGCCAGGGCCTTCAGGTCGCGGGCTGTGGAGCCCTCGCGGATGTGGATGTGCATGCCCGCAGCCAGCTTCCTGCGCGCCTCATCAAGAGTTGTGCACTCGTGTTCTGACGTAATCCTCGCTACAACGTAGGCGTTCAGGTCCAGGCCGTCGAGTCCGGGAGCGTGCCCGTCAACACGCTTGCCCATCGCAAGTGCAACGCGGATCTTGTGGAGCACATCCGGGTCGCGGTATATGACCCCAGGATAGTTCATCGCCTCAGCAAGGCCCAGGACGTAGTGCTCCGTCATCAGCGGCTTGATGTCCAGAAAGTCAAGGGCCACGCCGTTGGTCTCCAGGTCCGTGGAAGGCACACACGACGGCAGCATGATGAAGAAGTCCAGCGCGCTGCCACGCATGCTCTTGCTCATGTACATGATGCCCTCCATGCCCAGAACGTTCGCTATCTCGTGGGGGTCCGCAACGACGGCCCCGGTACCGTGGGGTACCACCGCACGAGCGTACTGGAGCGGCATCACCATTGAGGACTCAACGTGGACGTGGCCATCAAAGAATGAGGGTGCAACATAGTGGCCGTGGAGGTCTATTACCTTGCTCCCCACGTAGTCGCCAATCCCGGCAACATAGCCTGCGTGAATGGCAATGTCACCCTCAACGATGTCGTCTGTGAACACATTCACGACACGCGCGTTCTTTAGGACAAGGCCGGCCCGCGTCCGTCCTGAGGCGACATCAATCATCTCGTCAATGGGATAATTGGCCGAGCGGGTCCTGGACATCATCAATCACTTATATGGCCAGCCCATCCACAGCTGAAAAGGGTTTCCGAATGTCACCCCTGTGTGCAAACACTGGTGACAGGCAGGATGACGCGTTTCGCTGCAATATCGGGGTGCACAGTCCACAGCGTCCTCCAGACGCAACTGGCCCGCTACCAGTGGAGTCAGCCACCACGCTGGTCAGGAGATGTCCGCACAGGTCTGGCGGCGGCTACTGTCATGACCACAGGGCTGCAACGACGACCCGACCCCGGGCGGACTCACGCCAGCGCTATCGCCTCTACTTCAATCCCCACATCCTTTGGCAGTCGCGCGACCTCGACTGCAGCCCGTGCCGGGGGGTCTTCCTTGAACCATCGCGCGTACTCCTCATTCATCTCAGGAAAGTCGTCCATGTCCCTGAGGAAGACCGTGACCTTCACCACCCGTTCAAGGCAAGAACCCGCGGCCTCGAGGACCGCCTTCAGGTTAGACATGACCTGACGCGTCTGGTCAGCAATGGGGCCTGTTACGAGCTTGCCGGTTGACGGGTCCAGCGGGATCTGTCCAGAGCAGAACACTAGACCGGCCGCACGCACTGCCTGTGAGTATGGGCCGATTGCCCGCGGGGCAGCTTCTGTAGATATGACCTCGCGACTCATGTTCCATCGGACCCCAGGTGTGCGCCCGTGGCGGATTAATCTAGTGGTGGGCGACCCGAGTCGGGAGGGGTCAGCCCGGTGGTGGTGGCGGCACCGGGTGGCCACGTACGATGCGCGTCCCGGCCTCTCCGTGCAGGGCACGGGTTATGTTGGGGGGGTCAGTGATTATTGCGATGCCCCCCGTGTGGCGGACGAAGTCCACGCACGCCTCTATCTTGGGGAGCATGCTGCCGGGGGCGAAGTGTCCTTCCTCAATGTAGCGCTGTGCCTCCACGTGGTCCATCTGTCGGACTGGTGTCTGTTCTGGCGTGCCATAGTTGAGATATGCCTGCTCCACGGCTGTGGAGATGAGCAGGAGGTCTGCACCCAGTCCCTTCGCCAAGAGGGACGACGCTCGGTCCTTGTCGATGACCGCAGCAACACCCTCGAGCTGACCACGCTCGTCCTCGACAACAGGGATGCCGCCACCGCCCACTGCGTACACAATGAAGCCCTCGTCCAGCAGGGTGCGTATCACTGGCAGCTCGATAATCCTCCGGGGGGCTGGAGAGGGCACCACCCGCCGCCAGCCGCGGCCTGCGTCCTCGCGTACCACCCAGCCCTCTTCACGTTCGCGCCGCCGCGCCGTCTCTTCGTCCATGAACGAGCCCACCGGCTTTGTGGGGTCCTCGAAGGCCGGGTCGTCACGGTCTACGAGCACCTGGGTCACAATACTTGCAGCCAGCCGGTCCATGCCCCGCCTCCGGAACTCGTTGTACATCGCCCTCTGGATCATGTAACCGATTGCGCCCTGTGTGTCTGCACCACAGTAGTCGAGTGGCACCTCGTGGAGCTCGTGGGCAGCGAGCTCTGAACGCCTCAGCATGAAGCCGACTTGGGGGCCGTTGCCGGACGTGACTACCACATCCCAGCCCTCCTCAATCATATCCACAATGTGCTTGCACGTCTCTGCAGCCGCAGCATACTGGTCAGGGATTGTACGGTGCGCACTGTCCCTGATCAGGGAGTTCCCTCCAATCGCAATGACGGCCTTCTTTGGCATTGTCACCCAACTCCTCTAGGTTGGAGGGGCCAAACGGGGTCAGTCCCCCTTATTAACATGAGGCATCTTGACCACAGTGCTGCCTCACATACGGATACGAGGCTGACAGGACACGGCAGCAAGGGTCGGCACAGCCCTGGCCCACACCCGGGGGCGAACTTGACAGGGACCGCACAGTCACAAGTGTCCTGGGACTGCCAGCTGTGACTGGTGAACTCCTATACCAGCATGTTTTTCACACCATCAAGACAAGTCGACCTACCATTGTTGCTGTCCGACAGAAGAGGAGAGCTCCACGGCGATGACGTGGGGCGCACAGCAGCCCTGACGCACAGGTCGGCAAAGGACACACCCCTCAGTCATAGCGTACTGCGTGGACAGACGCTGTTGGTGGCCGGGGTAACACTTGCCACTGTTGGGCCATGAGCACCAATGCCACTCTATGAAGGTGTTGCACTTAGACGCGACTATCTCCGGACGCCAAGGAGGCCACGAAACAGAAGAGTTCCACATACTGTTCAATGCCATCCCAGAGGCTGCGTTCCTGTGGGTCCAACAACATGACGGCACAATAGTCCTGCGCGCAATCAACCGCGCGATGAGCCTCTTCTCACGTGGTGCAGCTGATGCCTTTGTCGGGAGGAGAATCGGAGAAGTCTTCGACAAGGACGAGTGGACGTGCGGAGCAGTGAGGGAGGTGCTCAGGACAGGCCGGAGTATGAGACGTGAGGCCCCCGCCACAGACCACCTTGCCAGGGCACGCCGGTCTGTTTGGGAGATGACCCGCATATCTGGAAACGCCGCAGTGCTGGTCATCCGGATGATTGATGTCAGCCGGAGCGAGATTGAGAGGTCGCAGAGGCAGGAACAGCGGTACAGGACGGTGCTCGGGGCCTCTCCGGACGCCATCTACCTTGTGGCTGCTGACGGCACCATAGAGATGGTGAACCGTGTTGCCGTCACCCTGAGTGGTTGCAAGGGGTATGACGAGCTCGTGGGGCGGAGCGTGTATGACTTTGTCACGCAGGTCCACAAGGACGACGCAAGAGAGTTCATCCGCAGGGTGCTCAGAGAGGCCGGCCCAGTAAGGACAGAGTCCATCATGACGAGAGTGGACGGCACGACCGTTGATGTCGAACTGCGCGCCGCCGCCATAGTTGACCCAGAGGACGGCCTGGAGGCGGTCGTACTGGTGGTCAGGGACATGTCCGACTGGAAACGGAGAGGGACAGAACTACGCTACGCCCGCGAGCGCGCGATGCTGTACCTTGACATCCTCGGCCATGACATCAGGAACCAGTTACAAGTGATAGTCGCGGCGGCCGAGATTGTTGAGCAAGGTACCCGGTCAGGCCCAGTATCAGAGAGCGTCCAGAGGATCAAGGATGCTACGAGCCGGTGCGCCACAATCATAGGCAAGGTGGAGGCCACCGAAGGGCTGAGCGCACTCAGACTAGTGCCCAGGGACATGTGCGACGTGGTGACCGAGGCCGTCAGGAGAACACAGAGGATGTACCCTGACGTAACCATCGGGCTAGTGTCTGACGTTGAACACGTTGTTGTGGACGCTGACAGGTTCCTCGATGACATACTTATGAACCTGCTCGACAATGCGGTACGCCACAACCCCGGGTCGACCGAGCACGTATGGGTCACTATCCACATGGCGCCCAAGGGGGGAGTCGTGGTCTCAATTGCTGACAACGGGCGCGGTATCCCGGACCCCGTGAAACGAGCCCTCCTCGGACCGGCACGGCGCTACGGCGGCGTCAGCCTACACCAGATAGAAGAAATCGTGCACAAGTACGGGGGCCGCCTGACAATCCAGGACCGCATCGAGGGGCGGCCTGACATGGGGGCAATGTTCCAGGTCCGGCTCCCTGCGAGCAGTAGCGTACTGCAGCCGAGCCCACCTAGTGGCCTGTAGTCCGCACGTCAGCTCTCAGGGCCCTCTTTGCAGCCACCGTTCCAAGTATTCGCCCTCAGCCCTAGTGGCCTCCTGAGGCGTCCTGCCGGCCAAGTCGTCCAGCATCCTCTTCGTATGGAGGACTACCCACCAGTCCCGCGACAGCAGTGCTGCGGCGTATTCTCTGACCTCGTCCATCAGCATGTCACGAGGTACCACTCTGTTGGCAAGACCAAGTCCGTAGGCCTCCTGTGCCGACAGGGCACGCCCAGACAGGAGGATGTCCTTGGCACGCGAGACCCCCACCAGGTCAACGAGAGGGGAGGCTGCACCCGCAGCTGGGAGTATGTCCAGCTCGACCTCCGGTAAGCGGAACACCGCGTCCTCAGAGAAGAAGCGGAGGTCACAGCTGATTGCAAGTATGGCACCAAAACCAATGGCGTAGCCGTTGACCGCAGCTATTGTGATACACGAGTCAGAGGAGGACAGCCGTGCCATTGATGACTCCAGCAGTTTGAAGAACCGGTACCTCGCGTCGCCCTGGAGTGACTGTACTGTCGTGAGGTCGAACCCAGCAGAGAACGCGCGGTCCCCGTCCCCAGTAAAGACCACAACTCGTACGTCAGGGTCACCAAGTAGCTCCGTGACCGTCCTGTCGAACGACTCCAGCATCTCCTGTGTCACAGAGTTGAGCTTCGTCGGACGTGACACGGTCACAGTCGTGATGTGCCCAGTGCGGTCGACGAGGATGCGTCCACTGTCGGGGCTTTCCATGGCTATCCAGTCCTGTCCGTCCTGCGCAGTTGCTGGCTGTCCGCATCAAAAGCATTTCGGGCCCCCATGGCCAGGCTGGACACGGTACTGTTCCATTGCCGTGGCAGGGGATGACGGTGGGTGTGCCAAGCCAGCCACGCGGGCACTACACCAATGACGGGCCAGATAGGCACTAGCTTGGCGGTGTGGCGCCGACAACGGTCGTGCACATGTTGGTGGGAGTAGCCGCAAGTAGTGGTGCACTCACTGAGACGCCTGCGCCGCCTCAGACCCATGGCCCTCTGCCTGTCCCTGACGTTTCCGCTGTTCATAGTCCTCGATTGCCTTGTGGAGGGCCTCTGCCGCCAAGTTGCTACAGTGCATCTTCTGCGGGGGCAGCCCCCCCAAGGCCTCCGCGACTTGCTGCCGGGTGATCTTCTTGGCCTCCTCAATGGTCAGGCCAATGGCCATCTGGGTGGTCATCGACGAGGTTGCAATGGCGGCCACACAGCCGAAGGTCTCCACTTTGATGTCCACAATCCGGCCGTCTTCCACCCGGATGTAGAGGCGCAACATGTCACCACACACGGGGTTCCCCACGGTGCCAACACCGTCAGGGTCCTCAATCCGCCCCATGTTCTTAGGGTCCCTAAAGTTCTCCATCACCTTGTCGCTGTACAAGAGGGCAACCTCGCACCACCTACTTAACAACTGTTAAAAAACGTTCCGGAATGACCGGCCGGCAGCGGGTCGGACAAGGGGTATGTCACAACAACAGTAATAGCCTTCACCCAAGCCGGACATGGCGAGAGGAAACAGAGATGTCGACAGCAGCACCCGGTGGCGAGTCAGTTGAGATAGCCCCGGTACGGATGATACGGGAACGACTTGTTCAGTTCGAGCTCCAAGTCCCAGTGTGGGGCCTCATAGTCTTCACGGTGGACGGCTATATTATCGCCCACAAGCTGTTCTGTGAAGGGATGCCGACGAACGTCGAGATGGCGGTCTCGAGCCTGTCAGCAGGGCTCATAACGATCTCGGAGGACTTCGTGAGGGTGGTAGACCAGACGAAAATGCTCGGCCAGGTCATCGTCGACTCGGAAGACAGTGCAGGAGAGCACGCGTTCTCGATCCTGCTGAAACACATTGCAGAGAACGTCATGCTGGCATGCATCTTCCCGAGCAGCACACAGCTGGGCCTGTTGACGTTCGAAGTGGAGAACCTGAGCAGGTACATACTTGAGATCGTGAACGAGTGGGATGTCAAGCTCCACAGTCAGACCATGACGTGAGACCTGACACCTCGTGTGCCGGACGCAAGACCACCTACCTACCTACCCACCTACCTACCTACCTACCTACCCACCCACAGGCACCGAGGACAGGACGGTACCGGACGGCACCAGGTCAGGACAGGTCAGGACAGGCACTGACCAGTACCGCGCAGCATGGCATGGTACCCCGGGTGCAGAATACATTTGGTGACCTCTCCATGCCCCCGGAGTACGACTGACCGGACTGGTATGCTGCATAACCGACTTACAGGGGTACGCAGACCTCTCTCAGGGTGGTACTGCTTTGCGCTGGGTGATGCACGTCGATATGGACGCTTTCTTCGCCTCCGTGGAGCAGTTCAGGAACCACCCGCATCTCCAGGGCCAGCCCGTCTGCGTGGGGCCAGACCCACGTACTGGTGCAACCCGCGGTGTAGTGAGTACGGCCTCCTACGAGGCCCGTGCCTTTGGTGTCAGGTCGGGCATGCCGGTCGTGAAGGCGCTGCAGCTCTGCCCCCAAGCGGTGTTCGTAAGGAGTAGCTATGCGCTCTACAGGGAGGCCTCTGATGAGGTGATTGCGGTCCTCCGTGAGTACGCCGATGGGCAGGGTGTGAGAGTTGCGAGCATTGATGAGGCATACCTTGATGTTACCGATGCGGTCCCACAGTACCCTGCACCAGCCGACCTTGCACGGGACGTCCAGTCCAGGATCCTAGCTGAGACAAAGCTACCGTGCTCCATTGGCCTTGGCCCGAACATGACAGTGGCCAAGATTGCCACCGGGATGAACAAGCCCCGTGGGATAACCGTGGCCCCACAGGGATCTCAGGCCGTGGCCGAGTTCCTCCGCGACCTGCCCGTGAGAGCGATAAGTGGCGTGGGACCTGTCACCGCAGACCGGCTCGCACGACATGGGATACATACCATCGGTCAGGTACAGGATACCGACCTCATGGAACTCATGGCCGCCGTGGGTAGGGCGGCGGAGTGGCTGTGGAAGAGAGCAATGGGGATTGACGACCGGCCGGTGGTCGAGAGTAGCAGTCGCATGCGGAGGTCAATCAGCAGGGAAAGGACACTGACTGAGGACATCCCCGGCAACGACCAGCGGCTCAGACGTGTGGTACAGGAACTCTGCAGCATGGTGGCTAGGCGGGTGGCTGATAAGCACCTACGCTTCAAGTGCGTCACACTGAAAATCCGCTACAGTGACTTCACGACCGTGCATCGTTCACGGAGCCTGACCGCAGCCACTTCCGATGAGCGTGTGCCGTACAGGGTCGCAGCAGACCTGCTGTCAAGACACTGTGACCCGGAAAGACGTGTCCGACAGCTGGGCGTCAGGGTCTCAGAACTCCGGCAGGCCGATGACCAGGCCCTGCTCACGCAGTTCGTCTGAGGACTGTTGTCTTGCCGGTGTCACTGCCAAGCGGGGGGTGCACATCCACCTGGTCCCTCTGGCACATTGTCCGCCCACGGTCCGGGAGACCCCGTGGGCCCGTCAGTCGGGAGGTCAGACAGCGGGACAGCAGACACTTGGGGCGCCCAGGAGGTGGAGCTGGACGACAGGGTGCTCGACCACATCAAAACCTAGATATGTAGAGGCAGACCAGGGGCGAGGGATGGACGACCCGGGAGTCAGACAGGCACGGCGCGTGGACAGGCCGAGCCGCCTCCTCGCAAGGGTGGTACTTGACAGCACGACCGTGGAGGCATTCGTACCGAACCCCGGACGTATGCACGAGCTCATGGTGCCCGGGGCAGAGGTGTTCGTGCGGCATGTGGCGCATGCGGGCAGGAGGACAGAGTACGACCTCATTGCGGTCATGCACGGGGGGGTGCTCGTGTCCATAGACTCCAACCTGCCCAACAGGTTCATGAAGCGTATGCTCACTGAGCACAGACTGGAGCAGCTCACGGGCTATGAGAGGGTGGTACCAGAACCGGAGCTGTTCCATGGGAGGGCTGACTTCAGGCTTGAGGGGAAAGACGGCACGGTGCTGATCGAGGTCAAGTCGTGCACGCTCGTGGAGGAGGGTGTCGCACTCTTCCCGGATGCACCAACAACCCGCGGGGCAAGGCACATGAGAGACCTTGCCAGAGCACTCCACGGTGGTCTGGCCACACGCGCACTGGCAGTGTTCGTCATCCAGAGGCCGGATGCGGCCCTGTTCAGACCAAACGACGCGACTGACCCGGCCTTTGGGTCGGCCCTCCGGGAGGCGCACGCCCATGGTGTGGAAATCCTGTCACTGGCAACGAGGCTGAACCACTGGTCCCTGGAGCTGGTACGTCAGATACCGTACGACCTGAAATACACAGGCGGTTGACATGTACTTGCAGGTGGGAACGACCATGCGTTGAAGGGTGGTGTTATAGCACCTGTGCGCCCAGTACTATCCGTCTACTCCGGTGGCCGTGTACATGGTGTTGTCGCGACTCTACCGCGTAGAGCTCCTGCTGCTTGGCGTCATGCTCATGATGCCGTACTACGTGGTGGTGACGACCACACCCTCAGGCACCTCGGTCTACCTGCTGGCACTGGCGTGGGAGGCCGGGTCGTCGCCCCTACACGGTACTGTGCCATCACACCGGTACCCTGTTTTCCCACCTGTCACCCTCGCAGCCATGGTGCTCGTGCTTCCACTGTACTTCATAGTGCGGGAGGTACGTGCCCCACCACACGAGTCCCTTGGCACTACAGCAGTCATAGTCAGCACTGTGCTGTGGACCGTCGTCCTGGCCGTCGTCCCGAGACCGCTGTACTGTGACGGCTTCGCAGTACTACCACTGGCCGAGTACTGGGTCGTGTTGCCAGACTATGCAGCACTCCTCACTGCGGTGACAGTGGTCACGCCCACGCTCCTGCGGCTAGGGGCCCGTGTCAGCGAAGCAGAACTTGGTCCTGTACTGCCAGAACAGAGTGCACCACCGGAATGGATGGAGCGGCTGCGTAGACGTGGCGTGTACGTCCTCGTTGCGGTGATGATGATAGTACCGGACTTCTTGTCCTCGGCATATGGTAGCACTGTCACCGGTGAGCATGGTCACCTCACGGAAATGGCGGCACTCACGTGGACGCTGAGCGTCCAGAGCATGATGACATCGCAGGGCCAGGTCACAGTATGGCTCTTGACCCTTGGGCCAGCGGTCGCGATGCCGGCGACCGTGCTGAGATGGGGCCTGTATGCCGCAGTGGTGAGAGAGACCGTGCTCTGCACCAAGGGCGAGTCCAGCGTGATACGGGTGGTGGGCCTTGTCTCACTGTCCGTGCTCGTACAGGTGGCCAGCTCCCTCGCGTACTCCACGCCATCAGGGTCGGGCCAACTGATGGTGCGGCCCGTACCGCTGCCGGCACTCCAAGCTGCAGCCCTCTTCATGGCGGGGCTGGTACTGTACGTACGGTGGAAGACGAAACGAGCGACGGGCAACGATGTGGTCGAGGTGGTGGTACCATGGGGGCTCCTCGTGAAGTCGTGGTGCCGCAGACTACGGCACAGAGTGAAAGAGCATGCAGAGGCAAGACACGATGCCCGAGAGCACAACAGAGATAGTCACGATGATGACGGACAGTGAGTTGCTACGGCTCGCGGATGCAGTGGGCGTGCCCATGCCCGGGCGGCGGGTGACAAGAGAGTGGCTTGAGGACGCCGTGCTGGAGGCGGTCTTGGAGCATGGGATGGGGATAGAGGAAACACCGCAGACCCCACTCACAGACCCGGCCATCGAGGTTGAGGGGATGTCAAAACGCTTTGGGTCACGAGTGGCTGTCCGGGCCCTTGACCTGAGAGTGAGGCCCGGGGAGATTGTGACGCTGGTCGGCCCAAATGGGGCGGGAAAGACAACGACAATGAGGGTCATCACAGGGATTGTCCGACAAGATGGTGGCAGGGTAGTGGTCAATGGTCACGACGTGCTCAGAGAGCCAGAGCTGGCAAAACGGGTGGTCGGGTACATCCCAGAACGGCCAGCATGTTACCCGAGCCTTCGTGTGCACGAGTACCTGACCTTTGTTGCAAGACTGTACGGGACACCCCGGGTGCGGGCCCTACTCCGGATGTCATGGTGCGCAAGGGTGTTCCAGCTCGAAGAGTACATGGACGCATTCATGGGCACGCTGTCAAAGGGCAACCTCCAGCGGGTCCTCGTGGCCAGCATCCTCGTCAGAGACCCACCCTTCGTCCTCCTGCTGGACGAACCGATCTACGGCCTCGACCCGAGGGGCGCATGGGCGTTCAAGAACGAGCTCAGGAGGCTCAGGGACGGGGGCTCGGCAGTACTCCTCTCGACGCACATACTAGAAGCAGCGGAGGGCATCAGTGACAGGTTGGTGGTCATGAACGAGGGCGAGGTGGTGGGCCGCGGCACCATGGACGAACTGCGCAGTGTACACCCCGGTGCTACCACCCTTGAAGAGGTGTTCCTCGAGCTGACCGGCGGGGTCCCGCGTCCGTAGCGTCCACGGAGGTGACAGTGTGACTGGGACGAGACCCGTACTGGCCATGGTTGTGAAGGAACAGCTGAACCACCTACGGCGCACCATCACGTCACCCGCCCTGCTCCTGTTCTACACCCTCACGGTGATTGGAGTATGGGCAGTCAGTTCCCTCGTGGCCGTCCTCGTCGGTCTCGGCCCCGCCCTCGGCAGCCTGGTCAGCCTGTTCGAGGAGTCTGTCGAACGCGACGTGGTGTTCCTAGCATGTGCTGGTGCGACTGCCACATCTGTCCTTGTCGGACAGTCAGGACATGGGCTGACGTCGCTCCTGAGGCCATACGATGAGAACACCCTCATGTCAGCGCCAGTCACACCGCGTCAGGTGTTCGTTGCCGGCTATTTCAGGAGGGTCACACGGAGGGGTATGCTGACCGTGCTTGCCATGGGCATACTGCTACCGCTGCACCAGGTCTCGTGGACCGCGTACTGGAGTGCGGTCACTGTCGTAGGCACCGTTGTCCTACTCCTCGAGTTCAACTATCTCCTTGGTGGGCTGGCTGCAACGTTGCGGCTGAAACTGGAACGCAGGAGCACACAACGACGGTGGCAACGCGCAGGACTGAGCGGACTGCTCATCATCGTCATGTTGAGTGGGTCACCAGTGGTCACCGGAATGCGGCCCGCGTGGGCGCTGCCCTACAACGCAGTGGCTGCAATGGTGCTGAAGTTATCGGGAGTCCTCACCGACGGGCCCACGGTCATCGAGACCGTTGCCGTAGTGACACTTGGGATCCTTGCGGCACTGTCTGTACTGGCACACAGCCTTGACGCCGGGTTCTACGAGCTCGCCGTGGTCGGTCGTCAAGAGGAACAGCGTGGGGGGCGTGTGAGCAGGCTGCTACGGGGCGAGGTCGACTTCACACGCTCCCGTGCGAGCGACCCGGTCGTCTGGCTGATGGCCAAGGACTTCTGGACGGAGATGCGCCGGCCACTCCAAGTGTGGAAGTACATCTATGTTGTCGTTGGGACTGCGCTGTCCGTGGTGCTCAACACGACCGATACAATGGCGCTTGGCCGCGTCAGGATTCCCCACGAGCTCGAGTATGCTGCCGTGCCTGCAATGGTGTTCATGTTGGTGCTGGTCGTACAGCTCGTGAGTGTGGGCTCCCTGCTAGGCTTTGTTGACGAGCGCGACATGATATACCAGCTGCGGGCAAGTCCCCTGAGAGCTGTGGACATAGTCATGGCAAAGTACATCCCGAGTGTGGTCGAGGCCACCCTGCTCGTGCTCCCGGCCTGCGGCATGGTAGCATACATCTTCCCGGTCAAGGGCGGTCTCATCCTACTCTCCCTCTGCGCACCGCTGGTCATCGTGTTCTGTGCAGCCGGCACCATGATAGGGGCGTCAGTCCCTGTGTTCACGGCAGACCCCCGCACGCCCCCCCTGCCACTCGCACTCGCACTGCCGACCATCAACTTCGTATCCGCAGGCATCGTCATCGGCGTGCTCGTACTTGCAGGGGGCACTGTCCTGGCGCTCGTGGCGCTGCCAGCAGTGACTGTCAGCCTGACTGCACTGTTCCTCGGACTGGGTGTCCTGTCCCTCAGGCAGTACCGCTAGGCGAGTTGGTAGCAGGGCCGGCACGGACGAGCCGCATTGCATTTGCCACCACTGCAAGGGTCAGACCGACATCTCCGAACAGGACTGCCACCCACAGGCCCACAAGCCCCGCGATAGACAGGAGTGTGAGTAGGACCTTGACCGAAAGGGACACCCCGACATTCTGACGCACAACACGCATCGTCCTCCGCGCCCTGTCGATGACAGCAGGGATACGGCGCAGGTCGTCACCCATCACCGCCACGTCTGCGGCCTCCAGTGCGATGTCGCTTGATGCAGCACCCAGGGCCACACCCACGTCCGCCGCAGCCAGGGCAGGGGCATCGTTTATCCCGTCACCGACCATGACCACTGCACCTTCTTTCCTGAGCTGCCTCACCATGGCGACCTTGTCCTCTGGCAGCAGCCCGGCGTAGAACTCTTCAATCCCGAGGCCCTCAGCAACACGCCTGGCCGTGTGCTCGTTGTCCCCGGTCAGCATGACCGTGCGGATGCCCATCCTGTGCAGGAGCTGGACGGTCTCCCTGCTCTCGCCACGTGTCTGGTCGCCAAGTATTATTGTGCCAAGGTGTTGGCCATCACGGGCCACGTATACCGAGGTGCCGACACCACACATGTGGTCACGACCCACGGCCACGTCCTGCTCGTCGAGGAGCCTGAGGTTTCCCACGGCATACCGCTCGTCACCAACGCGTCCAATCATCCCCTTGCCCGGGACGGCCCGGAACTCCGCCGGTCTGGAAAGAGTGAGGCCCCGCTCACGGCTGTTGTCGGCAATGGCCATAGAAACTGGGTGTTCAGACATCTGACCCAGTGAAGCGGCGGCAGTGAGCACCTCATCTTCGGAGCCTGCATCGTGGACACACACGCCCTCCACACCGAGCTGGCCCTGGGTGAGTGTGCCCGTCTTGTCGAAGGCCACAGTCCGTGTCCTGCTGAGGTGCTCGATGTACTCCGGCCCCTTCACTAGGACGCCAGAGCGGGCAGCCCCACCAAGCGCGCTCACCATGCTCACAGGGATGGAGATTGCAAAGGCACACGGACACGATATCACGAGCAGGGTCAGGCCCCTGTACACTGCAGCCACGAGGGGCGTGCCCAGGAGTGCCGAGATGGCAGAAACAGAGATGGCAAGCGCGACCACCACCGGCGTGTACATGTGGGAGACCCGTGACACGAGCAGTTCTGTTGGGGCACGGTGCTCTTCGGTCTCCCTGACGAGCTTGATCGTCCTTGCCAACACCGTGTCGTCAGACCACCTGGTCACCTCGACCTCCAAGTACCCTTCTTGGTTGAGAGTGCCTGCAAAGACGTCGTCGCCGGGCCCTTTCGTCACCGGCAAGGACTCGCCTGTGATGGGCGCCTCGTCCACCGAAGACGTGCCCGCCACCACCCGTCCGTCCAGGCCGATGCGTTCACCCGGGCGTACCAACATGACAGAGCCGACCTCGACCTCCTCCACATCCATGCAGACCTCGGCGCCGTCCACCTTGACTGTGACCGTCGGGCGTTCGAGGGCCAGTAGTGACTCAATCTCCCTGTGCACCACCCGGTCAGTCCTGTGCTCCAGCAGGTCCGCGATGAAGAACAGGAACATCACTGCGGCACCCTCTGTCGGTGCACCAATGACCATGGCGGCAGCAGCCGCAAAGGTCATGAGAAAGTTGGTGTCAAGGTGCAGACGTGCAGCCCCGCGTAGACCACGTGGGATGGTCCACCGGCCCGACACCAGCATGGCAACAAGGAGGAATGCATAGGAGTACACGACACCTGCACCCACATACTGACTGAGCAGCCCGAGAAGGAATGCAGTCCCCCCGACCACTGCGACAACGTATCGGCTGCGCATGTCCACCGTCCTTTCCCGCTCCTCTTCTCGGGCGCAGTGGGCACACACATGACTGTGACTACCGGCCTCTGACATGGGCCCCTGTCCTCCTCAGTACGTCAACAATGCACTCATCGCTCACACGGTAGTGGGTCCGCTTTCCTCTGCGCTCACGCTCCACAAAGCCCAGGGCCTCCAGCATCGAGAGGTGGTGGCTAACATTGCTCACTGTAAGGCCCAGCTCTCTGCTGATATCGGACACGCACAGTCCTGGCCGCCCAATGAGGAGGAGCAGGATCCGCACACGGCTCTCATCAGCGAGGAGCTTGAATATCCGTACCATGTCACGTAGCTCCCCGCGTGAGGGGAGCACTTCAGATACGACCGGCACTATCTTGTCACCGCCAACATATTCCATCCACTGAATAGCTGTTCAAGTGTTCATATATAGCCTTTGGTGTGTGGCCGGCTGTCCGCACGGCAGCTCACGCCTTACAGGTAGAGCTCAACAACAATTATCAGGCGTCACACGGAGCTGTACAACACATGACTACACCATATCACACCCCCAGCGCCCCACGGTTTGGGAGAGGACACAGTTGGAGTCACGAGTAGGTGATGACAAGTACCGCAGCACCCTTGAGATGGCCAACGACGGTATAGTGGTGGTACGCGAGGGCAGAATTGTACTCGCGAACAGGGCTTTCAGGGAGATGCTCGGCCTAGACAAGATGGATGTGACGGGTGCAACATTGGAGGACGTACTGGGCCCACTGACAAAGCACCTGCGGGGTGACCACGAGAGACTTACGGACTGGGGGGCTGCCGGCAGCTCAACGTTCACACTAGAAATCGGACGCACCTCTTCTCAGAGGCGCGTGGTGGAGGTCACAACGGGGCCGCTGGTCTACGACGGCACGCCAGCCGTGGTGGCAGTGGTGCATGACATAACCGAACGGGTAAGGCTTGAGGCGGCCATGAAAGAATCGGAGCTCAAGTACAAGACCCTGTTCAACTCCTCGCCCATCGCATACTTCACACTCACGCCCTCCGGCACCATAAAGCAGGCCAATGAGGCAGCGTACGAGCTGCTCAAGTACGAAGAGGGGGAGCTGCTACGGAGGAACATAAGGACGTTCATCGTGCGTCCAAAGGAAGGCCCTGATGTGATACAACAGGTACTGGACGAGGTCATGCAGGGCAAGATGGTGACAGACATTGAAGTGGAGGTACGTCGGTCGGATGGGGAGAAACGCTGGGTCAGCGTGACAGCGAGGGTCCTGCCCACTGCTGGTCAGACACGCGAGATTGCCTTCATGGCCAGCGACATCCACAGGCGAAAGGTGGCAGAACGGCGCGAGCGTGAGGAACGTGCGCGGGCCGACCTGTACCTTGAAGTCATGACCCACGACCTGAACAACGTGAACCAGAGCCTCATGCTGTCACTGGAGCTGCTCGAACAGACCGTTGAGCTCCCAGAGCGCGCACAAGAGATGCTCAGACAGACGACGTGGAGTATCCGTAGGTCCGCACGCATGATTGCCAACATGCGGGCCCTCATGACGCTGCGCGACAGCCCACCGCCAAAGGAGCCTTTCGACCTTGCGCACGCCCTGCAGATTGCCCTCGACGCTGTGGAGAACGACTACCCGTGGAAGTCCCTGCGTCTGAACACAAACATTGCCGAGGGGCGGTTCATTGCCAGGGCCCACAAGTACCTTGTGAACGTGTTCCTCGAAATCCTGCACAACTCGATGCTGTTCACAGATGAGGACGAGGCTTGTGTGGATATCACAGCATCACTGGACGAGAGCACCGACAGGATCAGGGTCGAGATTGTGGACCGGGGGCCGGGTGTACCGGACGGACTCAAAGAGGCCATATTCAGGCGCACAGGCGAGCCGTCACACCAGGATGTGGGGAGGGGGCTGGGACTGACGGTTGTCGACAACATAGTGAGAGACCTTGAGGGCCGGATCTGGGTTGAGGACAGGGTGCCCGGAGACCATACGCAGGGCGCCAGGTTCGTCTTCGAAGTGCCCGTGTGGCGCCCGCAGCGAGAGCTCCCCTGCGGGTGTGACAACTGCATCAAGTTCTACACGTCTGAACGCTGTCTGTTCTGCAGGCCAACAAAGGACATCGTGCTCGCGGTCATGGAGGAGATGGGAGTCCCCCGGAGGCTCATCACTTTCGTGGATGTCGACGACCCCAGCACCGGGGTGGACCCGGACGAGCTGCCCATGCTGCCTACCGTCAAGATCTGCGACACGGAGCTCACCGGCCTCGTTAGTGACGACCAAGTGCGCACCGCGCTCACAGCACTTGTGCTGAAGCCATGCTGCCCACTCTGAAACACCCACGGTACTGATATCCTGTGGCCCCGGACACGGACGGGATGACGGCATCCACCATGTTGGTACCACAGGTCCAGCACTGCGGGCCACAAGAGCAGACGGTGAGGAGGCCCGTGCAGACACCTGCAGCAGCGTGTCAGAGTGAGCCCTGCCACACAGCACCCATGATACTGTTCCGAGGACGATGCGGACAGCCAACATGCGGGGGCCCACGGAGCCGGAAGAATAGCAGGCACCTCCTGCGTTCCTGTCCTAGGACATCCGGAGGGTCTACCACCGGACCACCTGCTGACGGCCCCGTCTGCGGGCCTAGTTGTCAGGCGTGGCTACTACCAGTAAGACTCCTCAATGCGGGACACAGCCCACATGACAACGACAAGGCCAAGGAATGCCACACCGAGCAGCGCCAGACGTGGGATGTCCGCCTCGGAGAGCAGGGGGAGACCGGTGCGCACGGTGGTAGAGGTAGTGGGCGTAGTTGTTGTGGTGGTGGGTACTGGCAGCGACACGATGCCCAGCTTCCAAGACACGAACGCAATCTCGTTTCTCCACAGCTCATAGGCGTCGCGACCGGTGGAGCCATCAGAGTCGGCATTGAACTCGACCAGGAGCATGCCATTTGCAATGGCACGGCCGGACCTGTGGACGACTATCAGGGCCCTGTCGGCCGCCACGGCACCCGTGGACCCTGCAATGGCTCTACTATCCGTTGTGGGCGCGAGCATTGCGCCGTGACCAGGGACAGGACGGGCTGTGGGGATCATTGCGGAGCCGTTAAAGTCATGCGGGTACCTGAGCACGGGGTCGTCCGAGAGCCAGGGGTAGACCGTGGGCGCGCTGCTAAAGTCGGCAACATAGGTGAAGCCCATCGCTGACCACAGGGACTGAGCTGCAGTGTTCGAGTACGCGTATGTGGACACTATGAGTCCGTGTCCGGCCTTGAGGTGGCTGA
Source organism: Promethearchaeota archaeon (assembly GCA_027031765.1). Taxonomy (GTDB): domain Archaea; phylum Asgardarchaeota; class Thorarchaeia; order Thorarchaeales; family Thorarchaeaceae; genus JALVPN01. Next base: position 21,202 of record JALVPN010000151.1, read on the forward strand.
CCAGTGCGCTCACGGTTGCGGTGGTGAAGATGTCACCCTCCTCGGGGTTGTCGATGATGATGAGGGACCAGTTCCGAGAGGTCAGCATCAGTCGGAAGTACAGCCCAGTGGTCGTGAGCAGGTAGGGCAGACCGATGTCATTGAGAGCATGGGCGACTGGACCCCTGAACGGGTTGTCGTTCATGTCCTCTGCAGTGTTCAGACTGTCTGCGAGCACGAGCACCTGTGCACTGTCGGCAGTCAACCAGTTCATGGTATTGAGTACGAACCGCAGGTTCTGCCGTTGACCGATGTGCGTACGGGCCACCCAGTCTGGGCCACCGGACATGACCAGACGGCCAGAATGGAACGTACTGCATGCCACAACGGGCATCCCCTGGTAGTTCCACAGACTCACAGCCCCCGGTTGGAGGGAAAGGTACGCGTGGGGCCCAATGCTGAGTTCTGAACACTCATCCAGGGCCACGTGTGCGCCAGACGTACCGAGCACCCTGGACTCGTTATCACCACCGGACGTTCCCACACTGATGCCCATCGACGACGTGATAGCGCTGAGCCGGCTATCAGCAGACATGACGGCCGGGTCCGACACATTGTAGCCACCGATGACGAACAGGGCGCCACCTGCTCCGACCCAGTCCACAATGGCCTCGACCTCCGGGGTCGTGAACTCGCTCTCTGGGAGGACCAGGAAGAGCACATCGTAGCCGCCCAGAGTACTGGCAGTTATCGCGTCTCCGACAGTGGGTGCATATAGCTTGTCAATTGTGAACGCATTCTGTACCAGTGCATTGCGGAAGTCGCTGTAGTCGCCGGGGTGTCGACACATGGTGTCCCATGGGTCAACTCCATACATGGGGTTGTGCGCCAGGTCGAAGAGAGCACGGGCCTTCGCACGCGGAGAGAGCCAGTCCACTGCATTCAACAGGAGACGCGCAATATCAGTGCTCACCGATGAGACCGGGGTACCAATGTGGACGGCCCTGCCACCACGGACAACGTCCCGCCGTGCGAGCAGTGAGACGTGGTCGGTCATGCCTGCGGCGTAGGCGAGTGGCGTCACAAGGTCGGCCTCTGTTGTCGATGAGAAGCCCGGCCACTTGACGACGGCCCAGCCTGAAGACGACACCGCCACGGAGTCCCCAATCTGCCAGTTGCGTGTCACGGGATGCCTAGCAGCGACTTCATGTCTGTCCATGACATAGTAGGTCCACATGGAGCCGTAACCGTCCGTGCCGGCATGCCCAGGTGCGAGTATCCCTGAATAGAAGAGATAGGACATGCCGCTGTTGATCGATAGGACGCCACCACCGCCCAGCCAGAAGTCGAGGACGTACTGTGTGATGGACTCGCGCGGCACCTGGTCCGGGAGGACGAGCACATCAAAGTCACGTGTGGTCAACCGGTGCTCAAGGATGTCCTGCGTGCTGACCGTGGAGACCACCGTGTTGTTGCTCGTCAGAGCCGCGACCACTGCACTCGGGTCACCGTTCAGGGTACCCGCGGTCATGTAGTCTGGACGGGTCGTGTTCGGCTCGGCATACACGGCGACCCGTACTGTCTGCATGGCCCCCACTGTCTCGGAAAAAGCCGCACTTTCGAATGTGAACGTGACGGTCAGCGTGAAGGAGCCGCTGCCTGAGTAGGCATAGACCATGAAGTACCAGCGTCCAGCTCTCACAGATGACGTAGAGTAGGACTCGTCCGGGGAACTGCTCCCCCGACGCCAGTCGTAGGTGCTGGTAGTGGGAGGACTGCCAGTACGCCCATAGAGGTCAAAGTCCTGGCCATCGGGGCCGTCAAGGATGGCAGTCAGCGAAGTTGCAAAGGCCGGCACGTCGAGGTAGAAGGTCTCCGACTCGCCCGTGCCCGACAGGTACCCTGAATGCGGCTGACCATTGCTGAGCGGTGTCTGGGCCGGACTTAGTGGGGTGCCGTGGTACGGCGTCCGGGCACTGACGGGTGCCAGACAGGGCACTGCTAGGGGGAAGACCATTACGATGGAGATGAGTAGAATGGCCACGTATCTCTGCTCATACATTCTTCATCAATCCTCTGGGGGGCTCATATGGGGCTATTGACGGTTATAGAGGACAACACTCGCAATACTGTCGGCCACAGAGATATTTTAGGCTTCGCAGTCTACACACGTGAAATGCGTCACACATGGTAGACACGCACAACAGGTTAATAAATGATAATGCGGGGGATGTGTGCGAGGTGCATCAAACTGGCCATACTGGATCATATTGAGAACCTTCTGCAGCAGATTGACATCAAGTACACGCGCGAGGAAAGCTCAATCCTGATGCGTTGGCAGACCGACCACTTCGAAGACCTCAAAGTCCGCATCATCCCCAATGATGACGAGTCGTGGCTCTATATCTACGCGCCATTTACAAGCATCAATGAGATTCCGGAGCCAAAGAAGACAAAGTTCCTCTACGATATGCTTAAGGAGTCCTGGAAAGCAAACGGCGTCAAGTTCGCAGTCGACCAGGACGACGATATCGCGATCATCGCTGAAACGAATGACACTGACATCACTGCTGAAGAGATCCGCACTCTGATCGGGCACGTTGTCCATGCATGCGATGTCCTCTGGGAGATATACCCAGAGTAGCTGTCACAGGTGCTTGATAGAGGAGAAAAACAGTAGAGACCACTGCGCCGGCCCGGCTCTGGGCCGGATCCCTTATTTTTCGAGAGACCAATACCTGCACTGGGCACCACCGGACATGTCCACCTACCGGACTCGGACAGGGCACGTGACGGGCAGCACAGGGGCGCCACATGTCCCGTACTGGAGGCCACTACATGGTATGGGCATCCGAGACCTCTGCCACCAGACATCTTGATAAGGCGGGCGCGGGCACCACATCACCATGAGTGCCGGTGACGGAGAGACCAGCCCAGTGACGCCTGCACAGCGTGAGAAACTGGTCATGATACTCCACCCACGAAGAGTAGGGTACCTGTTCCACTACGTGGTGGGTGTGGCCCTGTTCGTGATCGGGCTACTGTTCAACATCATGAGTGCAGCGCATTTCCTGCCCTACCAGTTCATATCGTGGCTCATCGGGCTCGTCGGTATCGTGACCGGTTGGCTCATCGTGGCATGGGCAGAGCTACACAGGCGCTCAAGCTGGTACATCATAACGACGTGGAATGTCCGGGTCAGGCGCGGCATCATCTGGAAGGAGAAGAAGAGGGTGTTCTATGATGACATCACGGACGTACGCACGACGAGTGACCCGGAAGAACGGATTGCCCAGATGGGAGATGTGGAGGTATACACTGCTCACGACGGGGACACACCAACAATAGTGTTCGAGGACGTGCGGTACCCCAATGGTGTGGCCGAAATAGTGCGGCGCTTTGTCCGGACAATGGGCGACCCTGTGCCATGGGCACACATCGACAAGTCGCAGGAACCGCTCTAGAGGTCATATCCGCGTGACACTAGCTCTCTTCTGCATGGTCGTGCCACACTGTTGTGATGCTCATGTCAGGCGTAGAGGACATCGTGGCACGTCAGACGCTGAAGGTGGCAGGCGTCCTGCAAGAGATCCGTGACCTGTGGACGCGCAGGCTGAACGGCTACTTCGAGCAGGTCGAGGCGCTAGTACGCGGGGAGTGGTTCGACACCAGCGACATCGCCGGCCTCGTACGCGAGATGAAGATGGCGGCGCGTGAGGCCCTTGACGGCCTGAGCAACGACCTCAGTGCCGAGATAGTGCACGCGTCCAACGGCCTGCTGGCAAGGTCCGCCCGGGAGAGGGAGAGCATGCAGGAGGAGATCAGAGACCTAAGGGAGGCATACATGCGTGCCGTCTCGGGCGACGAGAACACTGTGCGCAGGGAGAACGAGCGGCTGCGTACCGCCCTGTTTGGAGTACCACAGTACGCCCTCCTCAGAGAACTCGAACGCATGGGCATGGCGTCGTACGCCGCCCTCTGCAAGGCGACCGGGATGAAGAGGTCTCGTGTGACAGCGGCCGTGAAGGCTCTCACAGCCCAGGGCTATGTGAGTGTGGACCGCAGGAAAAGACCTCACACCGTGGTCTTCCTAGGGGCGCCATGGGACACGCCAGAGGACATGCCCGTCAGCCACGTCCAAGGGACTCCCAGCCGGGCCCCACACACGCCCCAGCGGTACGGGACCCCCGCAGCCCAGCAGCAGCACCCGGATGAAGAGGGGGGGCAGGGGTCTGCACCGGCGCTCACTCGTCAGACGTCACGTCAAACATGCTGAGCCTGATCCGTTTCATCCCAAGACGTGTAGCCAGCCAGTGGACTGCAGGGACGAAACGCGGCAGCAGCAGCTCGTGGAACAACACCACCGGCATGACGAATGCCATCACGAGGACGGGGAGGCCGACCGTCGCGAATACGCTCTGGAACACGGACATGGCGGTAATCGGAATCCCGCGTATGACAAAGGCCTGGTAGAAGTACCGGTTGGCCATCGTAATAGGGAAGGCCAGCAGTGCGAAGCCTGAGATGAAACTGTTGAACCACTTGCCCACACCCTCAAAGTCAGGGCACTGGCGCATCTCCAGCTCCTCACGACGCAGGTGGGACACGATGCCGGCATCGTTCAGGAGCCAGGTCGGCGCGAACAGCGGCAGCGCCACCGCCAGGCTCATCAGGGCTGCGAGCAGGGAGAGGAGCGGATAGATGATGTTGACCAGTCCCGGGTCGTGCACTGACGGCTCGTTGAACAGCCAGCCCGGTGCGAGACCGACAATGAGCTCGCCGAACGAGAGGCTGAAGAGTGCTGGCACCACCGACCTGCGGATGAGCCGGAAGGCACTGAACCCCTGTCCTATGTCCACTATGCTCTGGGTGTAGCGGCCGGCCCGCGCCACCCTGTTCACCAGCACCATCACCAGGGCAATCGGGAACGTGAAGACGATGAGCTCCACCAAGTACACAGGGACGACCACCGTGAGCAGGTACATTGCATCAGAGGCGAGCCTCCCCCGCACAGGTGCTATGAGGTCGTACCCTGGCATGAAGTGACCAACGATGCCAGACAGCCAGTCTACAACGACCACTGCACAGGCAATCCCGGCAATGGCAAACAGAGTCGGGACTATGAGTCTTCGTCTGTCCATATCACACCACACCAGCTCCGTCATGCACCTCGCCATCTAAGCGTTTCTGGTCTGGGCTGACACTCCCGTACGGTGCTCCGTGGTCGCCGGATGTTCCCAGTCCCCATGCTCCCAGGACGACAACGTGGAACGTGCACATGCCACGGCCGCTGGCGTGGGCCCGGTACTGACCACAGGCGGCGGCCCAGCAGACCAAGCGCTTGTGCATGGACGGTGCACAAACGTTATATACGGCCGTGCGCCTGTGCAGACGTAGTGCACAACCGAAGAGGGAAGGACATGGAACCCGAAAAGATGATGCTTGCTGGTCTTGTTGCGGTACTCGCAGTGGTCGGCCTGGCAGTTGCCGTGGTGACGGTCGGCCTTGGGGGCAGCCCTCCAACGAACGCCGGGGGCTCAGGTAGTGGCGACCCATCAATGATCACTGACGACGTCGACCTCATCGACCTGTCGTTGCGCCTCCCAAACTGGCCAATACTCTTGTCGAATGAGACCCTGATTGAGACGAACGACCTGAGGGGCAAGTTCCTTCTAGTGGACCTGATGGCCACATGGTGTTCAGCGTGCAAGATGCAGAACACGTACCTCCTCGATGCGTATGGCAGCTTCTCTGGTGATGTGCGGTTCCTGTCGCTGAGCGTGGATGTCAGCGACACACCTGCCATGATGGAGGACTACAAGAACGAGAACGGTCTGCCTTGGACGCACGGCCTGGACACCAACAGTGCGTTCAGTGACTACTTCAGCGTGAGCGCGGTGCCCACCATGGTCATCATCGATGACCGTGGCTATGTCCGGTGGCGTCACCAGGGCCTCTGGGACGCGGACGCAATTGCCGACGCTCTCCTGCAGCTGATGTAGTCGGGCCCGGGAAACAATGACCGGAGGTGAGTCACCGACTTGCAGGGAGTCCTTGAGGTCGCACTGATGGTGGGCACGGTGTTCGGCGCTGGACTGTACGTCGCCATGTCACCGTGCCTCTTCCCCCTCTTGCCACTGTTCCTGATGAGGAGTCTGAACTCGGTGGACAGCCGCAGACGCGGGGTCCTTGTGAGCGCCGTACTGGTCCTGGGTATCCTGTCGTCCCTAGCGGTGTTCATACTGGTGGCCCAGTTTGTCAGCCTCTTCCTCCTCCAACACTTCACGCAGATACAGGCAGTGCTAGGTGTGTTCATCGCCTTCTTCGGCATCCTCACCATGTCTGAGCGGCTGCGCAATGCTCTGGGAATCAGCATGTTCTCACTGGGTGAACAGCCCGAGGAACCCACCGGTCTCCTTGGCGTCTACGTCGTGGGGCTGGGATACTCGCTGCTGGCAGCGCCGTGCTCGGGGACGACAATCGTCGGCCTGGTGCTCCTCCTCGGGGGCCAGAGCAACCCACTGCTCCTCGCCCTCATGTTTGCCGTCATGGCGGTTGCAGTTGCCATACCATACCTTGCCATCGCCGTGGTCACTGGCGAGGCAAGACTGAGGATGACCGCCTCGCTTGCTGCAAACGCAAGACGTGTGGAGGTCGCTGCTGGAGCACTCCTCTTCATTGTGGGGGTCATCCTGGTACTGCCACTGTTCGGCATCAAGCTGCTGTAGTTGTCCCACCTGGACGCCACCAGTTGGGAGGGCCCAGTCGTGACCTGTCCATGGCCGCGCGGCGGCAGGGGCACAGGTGTGTGTCAGTCACCATCGGGCACGGTCTCTCCGCCACTGTCGGTCGGCCCTCCACCGGGTGGGACGAGCTCTGCCTGCATGGCAAGACTGGACGGTACGGCCCTGAACAGGAGGACACCACCGAAGACGTTGATGGCGGCCTGAAGGAAGTTCCAGGGCACGAGGACGAGCGAGGCCGCAAGAGCGGTCTCGGGCGTATAGAACACCGGATAGAAGACCGGCAGCAGTACTATGTTTGCGAAGAACATACCCACACCACGAGACAACATGGCCGCGACCGTGTAGGACAGGAGCTCGCCCCGTGGGCCAAGGCGGTGTCCAGAGGTCGCGAGGCGCGCAGCAGCGACCCCAAGGACGGTCAGGGCCTCGGCTACCGTCTTGAACACGGCACCAGGTACGTTCCTGTACGCAATGGCAACTGCCATGGCGCCCACAACAAAGAACGCGTCACTAGTACCGAGCCCGAGAAGGACCACGATGATTGGGATGCCGGTCCAGTCGACCGTGAAAGGGATCCCTGCAGGGTAGACCTTGATGTCGGTGAACGGAGGGAGTGGGAACACCTCAAGTGCCACCACCATCGAGGCGAACACAGCAAGCAGTGCCACCCGTTTCGACTGGGTGCGGGCCTCGGAGGACAGCCGGCTCATCCTAGTCGTCATCTCCCTAGGCGGTGCCGCAGACGTGGCCGGATATAAAGGTATCACGCACCCCTACTCGTGACTACAGTACCGCATGACAACAGGCACACCCATGACCACCTGTTGTTGCCCCACTGCCGTGACACCGCACGCGGGGCAGTGTGCCGGGGCCCCGAGCTGGATGGTGCGGAGTGTGACAGCTGTCACGAACGGTGGTGCGGGGACAACAGGCCACCGGGTCGATAGCAGGCCAGTGGCCACAGCCCCACATCACGGGTGCCTGTGCTGGCCAGCAGGCCGGTGGCCCCGTATGTTGGTGGGAACAGATAAATGGGTGGAGAACCCCGGAGGGACGGGGTACGTCCAGTGCGTGTGTTGGTGACCGGTGCCACAGGGTTCATTGGACGGAGGCTCGTGCCCCGACTCCTTGAGGAGGGCCATGAGGTAGTGGCCCTTGTCCGTAGGACGAGCAACACAGAGGGACTGCCGGAGAGCGTCGAGTTCAGAGAGGCCGAGCTTCTTGACATTGACACCATCGAGCCGCACACAGGTGACGCGGACGCAGTGGTCCACCTTGCAGCATACTTCGACTTCTATCCCAGCGACGAGGAGCTCATGTTCAGGGTCAATGTCGATGGCACGAGGAACCTGATGAACGCCTGCGTAGGGACGTCTGTGGAGCGGTTCATATACTGCTCGACGACAGAGACCATAGGGCCGGTGGAGCACCCGCCGGGCGATGAGGAGACCGAGTTGCGCCCATCATTCGAGTATGGGCGGAGCAAGGTGATGGCAGAGGAGGCAGTGCGGGAGATCTCGGCGGACACGGGCCTGAAGCACATCATCCTGCGGCCCACGGGAGTGCTCGGTGAGGGCGACTTCTACACGGCCTTCGAGCTCATCAAGGCCCTCAACGATGGCGAGGTCCGCTTCATGGTCGGGGACGGGGAGAAGCACATAATGTACACGCACATCGACGATGTTGTCGACGGCTTCGTCAAGGCACTGACCAGTGACAGGGCACTGGACGAGACCATCATCCTGTGTCCGGACGCGCCCATGAGGTACTATGACCTCATCCACTACATCTGCAGTCTGCTTGGCGTCGAACCACCGAGACGCAAGGTCCCAGTGTTACTTGCCAAGTTGGGCGTGGCACTGATGAGCCCGATAAAGAACAGGGGGCGCACCACCTTCCTGTGGCACGTGAAGAGCATTGAGGCCATGGACACCGAACGGTGGTACACGAACGCAAAGGCCAAGGAGCTCCTGGACTGGAGCCCCAAGCTCTCAATGCAGGAGGGTATTGCCCGGGCAGTCGACTGGTACTTCGAGCACGGACACCTTGAGAAGAGGGACTAGGAAATGGACGCACTCATTGGTTTCATCCTGATAATAGCACCGATTGTACTCGCCTTCATCATGCTTGTGTTCATGAGGAGGGCTGCAGACGTGACCGGCGTCGTTGTCTGGCTGGTGACACTCGTCATCGCAGTGCTCGCCTTCAGGACCGACGTCGCAGTCGCACTCACAGCAAGCTACGCCGGCATCATATTCAGTTTCCCCATATCGCTGATGGTCGCCACGTCCATCTTCATGATGACCTACATGCAGGAGACCGGGGCCCTCCAGAGGCTCATTGTGTTCTTCAAGACCCTCGGTGGCGGTAGCAGGCCGATGCAGATAATGCTCATCAGTCTGGGCCTGGGCCTGTTCCTCGTCGGCATCGGTGCCACGCCGGTCTCTATGCTCCCACCGGTGATGCTGGCACTCGGGTTCTCGCCGCTGGTAGCAGTAGCACTACCATCAATTGGGTACGACCCGCTCACCACCTTTGCACTCCTCGGCGTGCCAGCGCAGGTCTTCCACACAGAGTACATGAGCGTGTCTGGTACGCAGTTCGAGCTGTGGGAGTCAGGTGCGGCGTTTGCGATGTACATGCCAGTCATCACCACCGGGATTGCCATCTCCATGCTCTGGATCGCAGGAGGACGTGAGCTGCTGACCGACCGTGAGGGGCTCGGCCTCGCGGTACTGTGCGGCGTCACAGCTGGTGGCACGGCAATCGTGACGAACACCGCGTGGGTCAACCAGACGGTACTGACGAACGTATTTGCGGGGGCTGCCGTGATGCTGGTGCTGTTCCTCTACACACGGGTCCGGGGACAGCCAATCATTGACCGCAGCACCCTTACTGAGGAGGACATGGCCGTCGAACAACAGCTCAGCCTCAGGAGGGCCGCCATC
>JALVPN010000152.1 GCA_027031765.1 Promethearchaeota archaeon
GCCCTTCCTCCACACCACCACCGTCCTGTCAGCAGACCCGGAGTAGAGGTACCGGTCGTCCACCGCAAGCGCATATACCCAGTGCGAGTGGCCCTTGAGGGTGGTGGCCTTTTCCCAGGAGCCCTTACGCCACACCACCACCGCCCCGTCCAAAGACCCGGAGTAGAGGTGCTGCTCGTCCACTGCAAGCGCCCGTACACTGTCCGAGTGGCCCTGGAGGGTGGTGGCCTTTTCCCACGAGCCCTTACGCCACACCACCACCGCCCCGTCCAAAGACCCGGAGTAGAGGTACCGGTCGTCCACCGCAAGCGCATATACCCAGTGAGAGTGGCCCTGGAGGGTGGTGGCCTTTTCCCAGGAGCCCTTCCTCCACACCACCACCGTACTGTCACGAGACCCTGAGTAGAGGTACTTGTCGTCCACTGCAAGCGCCAGTACACTGCCCGAGTGGCCCTTGAGGGTGGTGGCCTTTCTCCAGGAGCCCTTCCTCCACACCACCACTGTCTCATCCCATGACCCGGAGTAGAGGTACTTGTCGTCCACCGCAAGCGCATATACACTGTCCGAGTGGCCCTGGAGGGTGGTGGCCTTTCTCCAGGAGCCCTTCCTCCACACCACCACCGTACTGTCACGAGACCCGGAGTAGAGGTACTTGTCGTCCACTGCAAGTGCCAGTACACTGCCCGAGTGGCCCTCAAGGGTGGTGGTCTTCTCCCAGGAGCCCTTCCTCCACACCACCACTGTTTCATCCCAAGACCCGGAGTAGAGGTACTTGTCGTCCACCGCAAGCGCATACACACTGTCCGAGTGGCCCTCAAGGGTGGTGGTCTTCTCCCAGGAGCCCTTCCTCCACACCACCACCGTACTGTCACGAGACCCGGAGTAGAGGTACTTGTCGTCCACTGCAAGCGCCAGTACACTGTCCGAGTGGCCCTCGAGGGTGGTGACTGCGATCCATGTGTCCATGGCCCAGATGTGGACTGTACCGTCCTTGCACCCTACGAAGATGTGCTCGTCATCCCGGACGACTGACAGGACTGGTGAGTCGTGGTGGAGTACTGCGACGACATGTCCCGGCCCCTTCTCCCTGACGAGCACGTTGCCGTCTTCAGACGCTGAGACCACGTAGCGTGCTGTTGCGCAGATCCCGGCAATCCCCTTGGAGTGGCGTGGCGCGCCGTGTACAATGACACCTGGGCGCTCCTGCATGGCGCCGTGTACAATGACACCTGGGCGCTCCTGCATGTGTTGTCCCTCGTGGTGCTCCTGCATGTGTTGTCCCTCGCAGGTGGTGGGCGTTTCGCGCCCACATATTGTTTTCGTGTGCCTGCACTGTGCAAGTGAGTGGACTAGTCAGGACTGCGACGACGGGCACATGCAGCAGGTGATGTGCTGAGACCATCATGTGTGGGCCGGCGGGCCGGTCGTGGGCGGCGTGGCAGCCAGTGCTACTTGGCAGGGCCATACTCATCCCGGTCATACCCGTCCCAGTGTCACGCGGTGTGGCAGCCAGTGCTACTCGGCAGAGGGGTGTGCAATGGGGCAAGAAATAATACTTGCGGGGCAACGTGATGTCTGAGGTATTGGTATGCAGAACAGGGTACCGTTCGTACTCAGTCTTATTGCAGGAGTGATATTCATTTTCCAGTCGTGGACAGGGAGCATTGGGATGCTCCAGTACATCGCGGTCATCCCGGACGTGGTCCCGGAGCTGGCGCAGTACGAGTGGCTGTTCACGCTGTTGCTGTACGTCCTGACGGCCATTGCAGGCCTTGGTGGTGTTGGAGTGATTGCTGGAGGCGTGCTGCTCACACGGGGGCGTGTTGGGACCGGCAAGTTCGTGATCGGCCTTGCTGCTGGGATGTCACTGATAGGCGTGCTGGTGAACCTCGGCACGAACATCTGGCTCGGTGGTGCTGTTGGTGCCCTTGACATCCTCATGTTGGGTGGCTCCCTGGCAGCCTTCGTGGCGATAGTGCTCTCCATAGTGGCCCGGAGGATGGCAGGCACAGGAGGGACTGCAGAGGAGTAGGTGCGGTCTGGGCGCACTGACTGGTGGCCCCCAGCTACTGCGTTGGGTCTCAGTACAGTACATCGCATCACCTCACGTCACAGCACCTCACGTCACAACACGGTACGGTACAGTACAGTTGCAGTAGGTGCACCATTGTTGTGTGGCACCGCATGACACGGGATAGATAGGCTGCTGGCTGCGTCCGGGTGGCGTGGCCCATGCCAGGCCATTGGGCAGTGGACAGTGTCGACACAGCAGTGGCGGGTCATGGCCTGTGGGGGGATGCGGGTGGTGTGTGGTGGACGCGGGTCACAGGAGCACTGGGTGGTGGTCACGGCACCGTGCCTGAAATCGAAAGAGTGAAAACGGAGTCACGGTCGCAGGGTCGTGTGGAGAGTCTGGCGACTTGAGGCTGCCAACGATAGGTGTGCTGGGTTCACACAGCGCTGAGGAGGTCGGCACTGCCGCGAAGGCGGCCGGGTTCCCGACACTGGTGGTGTGTCAGTCCGGCAGGGAGAAGATGTACACGGTCTACGACAGGCACCTGTTCGACCACATAGTCACGCTTCCGCGGTTTGCGGACATCATCACCGACGAGGTGCAGGATCAGCTTGAGGAGCTGGGTGTTGTATGGGTGCCCAACCGGTCGTTCTCTGTGTATGTCGGTTACGATGCGATTGAGAGGGACTTCCGCATCCCTGTGTACGGCAACAGGCGGATCTTGCGGATTGAGGAGCGGGGCACGCTGAGAGACCAGTACTGGCTGCTGGAACAGGCCGGTATCAGGACGCCGCTGCGTTTCCAGCCCGATGAGATTGACCGGCTCGTCATTGTGAAGGTGCAGCAGCGGGCGAGGCCTCTGGAGAGGGCGTTCTTCTATGCGACGTCCACCGACGAGTACCACGAGCGCGCACGGGCACTGGTCAGGGAGGGGGTAATAGATGAGGAGGCGTTGGAGGCGGCCACCATTGAGGAGTTCATCGTGGCACCACGGTTCAACGCGAACTTCATCGCGTACGGGATGCGTGAAGAGTTCGGACGCCTCGACCTCGCAGGGTTCGATGACAGGGTGCAGACCAACCTGACGGGACTGCTGAACCTGCCAGCAAGGGACCAGCTGAGCCTGTCCATCACGGTGGTCAACGAGGAGGTCGGACACAAGGGCCTGACGATGCGGGAGAGCAAGAAGCCACTGGTGTACGCTGCTGCCGAGCAGTTCCTCGATGCCGCGGGAGAACACTTCCCACCTGGCATGATAGGCCTCTTCGCCCTCCAGGGGGCCATCACAGAGGAGTCCGAGTTCGTCGTCTTTGACGTCAGCCCGAGAGTCCCCGGGGCACCGTGTGTTGGGCCGACCAGCCCGGAGATGCGCAGGCTCTCCCTCAAACACGGCAGGCCCGTGCACTCTCCAATGGACCTCTGCATGATTGACATCATGAGGGCGGTCGAGGAGGACAGGCTGGACGAGATAACGACGTAGCAATCACCTCCCCACTGCTGTTGGACGTGCTCCTTGACGGCGGCCGCGATGGCAGTCCCTGACCCGGGACGTGAGACAGGGCCACTGACGACCACAGGCTGTCCGGGAGCAGGCCTGCCCTCAGTGTCGTAAAGGCCCTGCTGTCGAATCCACATCATTCTTAACTGGAATGTACACGACAAGGAGCGAGCCGAGGACGGAAGAGGACCCTCATGACAGGAGAGCATTCAGACCTGATCCGAGAGGGAAAGGTGAAACGGGTGCTGAGCGACCCGGCCTCTCCCGACACCATCATCATCGAGTTCACGGACGCCGTGACTGCTGGTGACGGTGCGAAGCGTGCGGAGATGCTAGGGAAGGGCAAGCTGGCATGCGAGACCAGTCTGCTGCTGCTCCGCTACCTCCAGCAGAGGGGGATAGCGACGCACCTGGTCGAGAAGCTCGATGGGCCGAGGCTGCGGTGCCGACGTGTCGAGATACTGCCAGTCGAAGTCGTGTGCAGGAACATTGCTGCCGGGTCCGTGTGCAGACGTTACGGCATAGAGCAGGGGACGGTGTTCAAGAGGCCGGTGGTGGAGTTCTTCCTCAAGGACGATGCCCTGGGTGACCCGCTGGTGACCCCGGAGGTGGCGGTCCAGATGGGCCTGGCCACAGAGGACGAGCTGGCCTTCATACGTTCCGTGACGCTCTCGGTCAACTACTACGTCCGTGAGCTGATGCGTCAGGTCAAGCTCACCCTCGTGGACTTCAAGCTCGAGTTCGGGCGGACACCGGAGGGCGAGCTCCTCGTGGCAGACGAGATATCCGGCGACACCATGCGGGTCTGGGACGAAACCTCGACCTCACTGGACAAGGACCTCTTCAGGAAGTCGACCGGCGACCTGGTCAGCGCATACGTCGAGCTGCTGGAGCGCCTTGTGAGTGCCGACACAAAGGCCGTGGGGCCGCGGACGGAGCGCATCGTTGTGGAGGTGATGCCGAAACGGGGGGTCAAGAACCCGCCCGGTGAGGTCACGATGAAGGCACTGCGCAGGCTCGGGATGAAGGGTGTCCAGGACGTCCGTGTCGGCAAGCTCTTTGTGATATCCCTGGACAGGCCCGTGTCGCCAGCACTGATGCGCGAACTTGAGGCCATGAACCTGAAGCTGCTGTCAAACCCGGTTGCCGAGACCCACCACGTGAGGTTGTGACGTTGTCAATTGCGGTCATCAGGTTCCCCGGTACGAACAACGAGCACGATGTCATCCGCGCCCTCAGACAGGTACCCGGGGCGGAACCGTTCCTCGTGCCGAGCAGGCTTGGTGCCCGTGCGGTGCTGGACGCCGACGGGGTCATACTGCCCGGTGGCTTCTCGTACGGCGACTACCTGCGTGCAGGGGCCATTGCTGCGGTTGAGGAGGTCATGGACGGCGTCAAGGAGCTGGCAGAAGGGGGACGTCCCATACTGGGCATATGCAACGGGTTCCAGGTCCTCACAGAGGTCGGACTGCTACCGGGTGTCCTGCTACCCAACAAGACCTCGCGCTTCATCTGTAAGTGGGTGCACCTGAGGGTGTGCGATGAGAACACCCTGTTCACCGAGGGGCTTGCGGGCCTGACGATACGCATCCCGATAGCCCATGCAGAGGGGTGCTATCACTGCAGCGATGACGAGCTGACACTCCTCGAACAGGAGGACCGGATCATCTTCAGGTACAGCGACGAACACGGCGTTGTCACACCAGAGGTGAACCCGAACGGCTCGCTCGACAACATCGCAGGGATTGTGAACAGGCGTGGCAACGTCCTCGGGATGATGCCGCACCCGGAACGTGCAGCGCGGCCGGCCCTGTCATCGGCTGACGGCATGACCATACTTGAGAACTTCGTGCGTGGTGCCCGCGCACCGTGAGGTGGTACGATGCTGACAAAGGAAGAGACCGAACACGCCACCCGGGTCCTCGGGAGGGAGCCCAACAGGACCGAGCTCGCCATGCTGGACGTGCTCTGGTCAGAACACTGCAGCTACAAGAGCAGCAAGCGGTGGTTCCACCTGTTCAAGACGGACGGCGAACGCGTGTTCCTCGGCATAGGTGAGGGGGCCGGGCTGGTGGACCTCGGCGATGGTGTCCTGCTCGGTGTCGCAATGGAGTCCCACAACCACCCCTCACAGGTCGACCCTTACAACGGGGCAGCAACGGGCGTCGGGGGCATCATCCGCGATGTCATATCGCAGGGCTGCAAGGCCGTGGGACTGATGAACTGCCTGCGTTTCGGCCCCCCGACCAGGCCACACAATGCACACCTCCTCGAACAGGTGGTCCGCGGCATCTCCGACTATGGGAACAGCGTGGGCATCCCCATGGTCGGCGGAGAGATAGAGTTCGATGACAGCTACGACTACAACTGTCTTGTGAACGTCGTCTGCATAGGCGTTGCCACTGCCGACCGCATTGTACGGAGCAGCGCCAGGACACCGGGTCACAGCCTCGTCCTCTTTGGTTCCACCACCGGCCGGGACGGGATTGCAGGCGTCAGCTTTGCCTCTGAGACCTTCTCCGATACCGAAGAGGAGGACAGGGGCGCGGTGCAGATTGGCGACCCCCTGGCAAAGAAGGTACTCATAGATGCCCTTGAAGAGCTGCTGGACGAACACCTCCTGGACGGGCTGCAGGACCTCGGTGGTGGGGGCCTCACATCGGCCGCTGGCGAGATGGCGTCTCGTGGTGGTACAGGCGTCAACATCGACCTCGGTACCGTGCCGCTCCGTGAGGAGGACATGCAGCCATGGGAGATCATTGTCTCGGAGTCACAGGAGCGGATGCTCGCCGTTGTGGCACCGGAGAAGGTGGAGCGGGTCCTTGAGGTGCTGGCACAGAACGAGGTGCCGCACGCAGTGATTGGCAGGGTGACCGACGATGGCTACTACACGGCGGTAATGGACGGTGAGGTCTGTGCGAGGCTGCCAGTGTCCCTGCTCGTGGACGGGTTCCCGGAGCCGAAGCGAGTGGAGCAGGCCCTGCCGGTGGAGAGCACATCGCTAGCATGGGTGCGGGGACCTGATGACTATGCGGCAACAGTGAAGCAGCTGCTCGGCTCACTCAACATATGCGACAGGTCGTGGGTGTACAGTCAGTACGACCAGCATGTGCAGGCGAACACAGTGGTGGACATTGGTGAGAACGCAGGTGTCCTGGAGTTCCCACGGGGCAAGCTTGTAGCGTTCACGAGCGACTGCAACTCGTTCTGGTGCCTCCTGGACCCGAAGAGTGGCGCCGCGAACTCGGCCTGTGAGGCACTGCGCAACCTCGTGTCCATGGGTGCAGAGCCCATACTCATCGCCGACTGCCTGAACTTTGGCAACCCCGAGCACCCGGAGTCATATGCCCAGTTCGTCGAGGCTGTGAGGGGGCTCGGACAGTTCTCCCACGACTTTGACATCCCAGTTGTGGGTGGGAACGTCTCGCTCTACAACGAGTCGGTGGTCGAGGGCAGGACATTCAGGATAAACCCGACACCACAGATAATGATGGCAGGACTGTTCCCTGCGGAGAGCAGGCCAGTGCGCAGGACACTGTGTACACCATGGGCAAACCTGTTCCTCGTGGGCCGCACCCACCGGGAACTCAACGGCAGCGAGTTCCAGCGGCTCACACTGGGCCACGTCACCGGGCTCCCACCACGGTACCAGCCGGACGACGAGAAACGCACCATGAGGGCCATGCTGGAGGCCCACGCCGCAGGCCTGATACGCTCGTGCAACAACGTCGGCCGTGGTGGCCTTGCTGTGGCCCTCATGAAGATGGTCCTGTCCGGAGAGTACGGCTTCAAGGTCAAGCTCGAAGACATACCGGGGACCGCCACAAGCCCCACCGAAATCCTCTTCTCAGAGACGCCATCACGGTACATTGCAGAGGTCACGGAGAGCAACCAGCCACAGTTCTTCGAGATCATGAGACGTCACAAGGTGCCCGTCGCCGAGCTCGGCCTTACGACACAGGACGCCGTGGCCGACTTTGGACTGTTCTCGCTCACCATCAGTGAGGCAAGGGAGGCGTACTCCCATGTGTTCGAGCGGTACCTCGACTAGGGGGCAGTGTTGATGGAAAGAGTACTCGTAATCGCTGGTAGCAAGAGCGACGCACGCATCGTCGAGAAGGTCACCTCCACACTTGACGCCCTCGGCATCACCTACAGGACCGAGTATGCGTCCGCCCACAGGGAGCCGGACAGGGTGCGGGAGGTAGTCATGGCCTCGCCAGCAGAGGTCATCGTCGCGGTCGCCGGGCTCGCAGCCGCGCTCCCGGGCTTTGTAGCATCGCTCACCGACAGGCCGGTAATCGGCGTGCCCGTGTCAGCAGCACTCGGGGGACTCGATGCCCTGCTCTCCATCGCCCAGATGCCAAAGGGAGTGCCTGTTGCCACAGTCGGGATAGACAACGGCCAGAACGCAGCACACCTGGCAGCGAGGATCCTCACTCTGACGGGTACCGTACAGCCGACAACACCACCGCGCAGCTATGCAGAGGCTGGTGTGGACGAGGGCGCTGTGCAGGCCGGGCTGTCAGTCCTTGCCGAGTACGTACGCAGGTCGTTCACAGAGAACAGGGTGGTCGAGGACTTTGGTCACTACGCAAACATGGTGCAGGTGCGAGACGACCTCTGCATCGCCATGTCTACGGACGGCGTTGGTAGCAAGATGCTCGTCGCGGAGATGGCCGGTGACTACAGTACTGTTGGCATAGACTGTGTGGCCATGAACGTCAACGACCTCATCTGTGTCGGCGCCGACCCCACCGGCTTTGTCGACTACCTGGCCGTGGAGACCCCACCACCGGAGGACGTCCTCAGACAGATCGGGGAGGGGCTGCTCAGGGGGTGCCGCGAGGCCGGCATCCCGGTCCTTGGCGGGGAAACGGCGGTCCTCCCAGAGATGATACGCGGGACGCGCCCTGGCAGGGGCATCGACCTCGCGGGCACGGCGGTCGGTGTCGTCAGTCCCGACGAGGTCATAGACGGCAGGGACATCGCGGAAGGGGACATCATTGTCGGGATACCATCGAACGGGCTGCACTCAAACGGGTTCACGCTGGCACGCAAGGTGCTGCTCTCCCAGTATGCCCTCGACGACAGGCTGCCATGGGGCAGGACGGTGGCCGAGGAGATGCTCAGGCCCACGAGGATATACGTGGAACACTTCAGGCGCCTGAAGAGAGCAGGCGTGAGGGTCAATGGCATAGCCCACATCACGGGTGGGGGGCTGCGGAAAGTGCTGAGGCTCGGCCCGTGGCGGTACGTCCTGAACGCCCGGCTGCGGGTGCCCGAAGTGTTCACACTGATAGCCGAGGTCGCTGACATACCTGACGAGGAGATGTTCACCACATTCAACATGGGCACCGGCCTCATCATGGTAGTCCCGGAGGACGACATATCGTCGGCAGTGAGGACGCTTGAGGGCCTTGGAGAGGTACATGTCCTGGGCCATGTGGAGGCACCCGATGATGGGCCTGCAGTTGTGGTCGAAGAGAGAGGAGTCGTGATCGAGTGACGAGAGTACTGCTTGTCGGCAACGGGGCGCGCGAGAACGCCATCGCCTGGGCACTGGTACGCGGCGGAGGCGTCACGCTGGACGCCATTGTCTCAAGGCCCCACCCGGGGATCTCCCTGCTCGCTGACCGGTGCCATGTGCACCCAATAACCGAGCCCGCAGAGTACCCTGATGTCACGGGCTACGACTATGCAGTGATCGGCCCGGAAGCACCGCTCGCAGCGGGGGTTGTGGACTTCCTCGAAGAGAGGAGCGTGCCCTGTGTGGGGCCGACACGTGCTGCAGCCCAGATAGAGACCAGCAAGGTCTTCGCACGACGACTGCTGGCACGCGCAGCGCCGTCCGCAAACCCGACATTCGTGGTGGCTGAGGAAGAGAAGGACATTACAGACTTCATCGGGGAGGTCGGCCTGTCCAACGTCGTGGTGAAACCGGACGGGCTGACCGGCGGCAAGGGCGTCAAGGTCTTTGGAGAACACCTCACCTCGCGTGAGGAGGCAACAGAGTACGCACTGCACCTGGTCAACAAGGACGGGCGGGTGATACTGGAGGAGAAGCTTGTCGGCAGAGAGTTCACAGTGCAGTGCTTTGTCGACGGGGCCCACCTGGTCCACATGCCACTGGTGCGGGACTACAAACGCGCCTACGACAATGATGTGGGACCGAACACCGGCTCGATGGGCTCGTACTCTCAGCCAGACCACATGCTCGACTACGTCAGCAGCAGCGACCTTGAGGAGGCCCTGCGCATAATGCGGGCGAGCACCGCAGAGCTCCACCGCACGACCGGTGAGAGGTACAGGGGCATCCTGTACGGCCAGTTCATGAGGACGGAGAGCGGCGTGAAGGTGGTGGAGTTCAACGCCCGCTTCGGAGACCCGGAGGCGCTGAACGTGCTGGTACTACTTGACGGGCCACTCGATGATGTGTGCAGGCGCATAGTAGAGGGGAACGTGTCGCGGCCGCGGTTCAGGGAAGAGGCCACCGTGTGCGTGTACGTGGTACCCGAAGGGTATCCGGGGCCGGATGTCGTAAAGGACAGCCCACTCACCTTCACAACGCCCACCGGAGAGGCCCCACAACCAGAGGTGGCATGGCTGCGCGGGGGCACGGGTGCGGACGGACAGCCCTACCACACGCACATGTTCTTCGCGTCCGTGTACACTGACACCGAGGGGCGGGTGCGTACGACTGGTAGCCGCTCACTGGCAGTTGTCGGGCTCGGCGGCTCTGTGAGAGAGGCACGTGAGAGGGCGTATGCTGATGTCGGACGAGTACACGGGGCCGTGCGGTTCCGGACGGACATTGCAGCAGGGGTGTGACCAGCACCCCCATAGAAGACCAGGACTGGAGGAGAGGTCACCGGTGGACACAGACCGCCCGCACTGGCCACAGCACACGGACACGTACACGTACGTGAGAGCCCAGCCCAGAGTGTGGACACGATGAGAGCAAGAGAGAGAGTCTATGTTGTGGACTTCGGGGGACAGTACACGCACCTCATAGCCCGCAGGTGCAGGGAGCTGGGGGTCTACGCGGAAATCGTCAGCGATGAGACCGTGCTCCGCCCCGAGATGCTCACCGGTGTCAGGGGAGTGATACTCTCAGGCGGGCCACGCACTGTGACAGAGGACGACCTGGACGGCCCCTTCAAGTCCAACATCCGCCTCCTCCAGGGCTACCGGGTCAAGGTCCTCGGCATCTGTTTCGGACACCAGCTCCTCGGTGCCTGGCTGGGCGCACAGCTGGCCCCGGGTGGCAACCCCGAGTACGGACAGACCACCATCCGTGTGCTCGACCGTGAGGATCTGCTCCGGGAGTTCAACGACGAGCACACTGTGTGGATGAGCCACAGCGATGAGATCACGGCCCTGCCGGAGGGAGTAACGGCGCTCGCCGTCAGTGGTGAGGAGCATGTGGCAGCATTTGCGGACCGACAGCGCGGGGTCTTCGGCGTCCAGTTCCACCCTGAAGTCGCCCACACGCCCCGTGGAGAGACCGTGCTCAGGGCGTTTCTCCGGGAGGTCTGCGGGTACACCGAGACCTGGACGCCGGCCAGCACGAGGGACGCGATAGTGGCACGCATCCGGGCACAGGTGGGTGACGGACGTGTGCTCATGGCGACGAGCGGTGGCGTCGACTCCACAGTGGCCGCCTACCTCATCCGGATGGCAGTGGGCGACCGTCTGCACTGTGTGTTCGTCGACAACGGCCTGCTGCGTCGCGGCGAGCGCGAGGAGGTCGTCAGTGCCTTCGCTGACATGGGCTTCGAACACTTCACATGGGTCGATGCAGGCGACAGGTTCCTGACAGCACTCAGGGGTGTCGAGGACCCCGAAGAAAAACGACGTATCATAGCCGAGATGTTCATCCGCGTGTTCGAAGAGAAGGCACGACAGCTCGAAGAGGAGTACGGCAAGTTCGACTTCCTCGGGCAGGGGA
>JALVPN010000153.1 GCA_027031765.1 Promethearchaeota archaeon
CGCGCCGCTACATAGAAGTGCTGAGCATGGAGGCCAACACGAAGGTCCTCATAATCGTCGATGAGGTCGGCTCGATTGCCCTCGCAGACCTCGCAAAGTCCCTCGGCACCCCTGTGGGACTCGTGACAAAGTGGGTACGACAGTACGAGAAACTCGGAGTGCTGAGACTCGAAGGCGACAGGGTACTCTCAACACTGCGTGACATAGAGGTCAAGGAAGGCGAAGTGGAGATCCAGTAGCACACCCCCGGCGCAGACAGGGCCCCACGGCCTGCCCCCTACAGATACAGACAATGATGTCCGTGCCACCACCCCCGAGGGCCTTGCGCCCCACATGAGGCAGACAGCAGCGTCAACACCCAGAACTCCACATGGTAGTGGACTACATGAAACGGGAGGGTCACATAATGGGCAGTGGCAGCCGGCATGCCTCTCTGATGCACAGCCACAGGGATGCCACCACCCAGATCTGTGGTACACATGGGGCGACTGCACACGGGGAAACAGGCATGCGCACTTGGATGTGCTAGCCCTACACTACAGACAGGCACCACTGACACGACCAGACCAGTGTCACACACGCTAGAGGCCCGGAATCTTCGTCTTCTGATAGACGCGTTCGAGCACGCGTGAGATGACCGTTATGAGTACGAGGTACACTGCAGCCACAATGAGCCACGTCTCCAAGCTCAGGAACGTAGCCGCGATGGCCCGTTTTGCCATGCCAAAGAAGTCCTCCACAGTGATGAAGGTGGCCACTACAGTGTACTTTGGTAGGTATGAGGCCTCGTTGGACCACGAGGGTATCATCCGCCTGAATGCCTGTGGGAGGATGACGTGCCGGATGCCCTCCATCTGCGAGAGGCCCAGTGCCCTCGCTGCCAGCATCTGGCCCTCCCCAATGGAGGCAATCGCACCACGGATGTACTCGGCCTGGTACGCAGCACTGTTGAGTCCGAGGGCGAGAATGGACGACAGGATGGGGTGGCTGAGGACACGGATGCCCCCGATCTCAATAGCCCAACGGATGTCCATGAAGAATGGTGGCCCATCAGGGGTGAGCCACGCATTGAGGGAGTATGGGAACACGTAGATGAGGAATATCTGGGCAAGGAGCGGCGTCCCCCGGACCACCTCAATGTAGCCGGTGACAATGCGAGAGAGCACAGGGCCGCCGTATTGCCGCCCTAGAGCAAGGCCCACACCGAGCAGGAAGCCAATGGTGAGCGCCACGAAATAGAGGTACAGCGTCATTGCAAGGCCGGCGAGGAGCTCGTCGGCCCAGTCGCCAAGCTTCTCAAGCCCCAGTGCGACCACAGGTGAACCCTGCGACCAGACGGACATGACCCCTACTCACCGTCCACGTCACGGAGCTCCTCCCGCTCCTTTCCGTAGAGCTCCTCCAGCTTGTGGAGGAACTGCCTTACCCTCTCCGAGTCGGCACCCCTGAAGAAGTGCTCCGGCGTGCCACGTTCGACCACCACACCGCCATCAATGAATATCATCTCGTTGGCAACAGCCCGTGCGAAGCCCATCTCATGGGTGACCACCACCATTGTCGTGCCCTCCTTGGCAAGGTCCAGCATCACCTGTAGCACCTCCCCGATGAGTTCGGGGTCGAGGGCGCTCGTCGGCTCGTCGAAGAGTATCACGTCTGGCTCCATGGCAAGCGCGCGTGCAATACCAACACGCTGCTGCTGACCGCCCGACAGCTGTGCAGGGTAGTGGTCGGCCCAGTCTGCCATCTTCACGTGTTCGAGTGCCGCCATCGCACGTTGCCGGGCGTCCTCCTTGCTGAGCCCGAGCACCTTTTCCGGGCCGATAGCAACGTTGTCAATGGCCCGCAGGTGGGCGAACAGGTTGAAGTGCTGGAATACCATGCCAATCCGTGCACGCATCTCGTTGATGTCGGTGTCCTTCTCTCCCAGACGCACGCCCCTGAGAAAGACGTCGCCCCTGTCAGGCGGGTCCAGGTAGTTGATGCAACGCAGCAGCGTACTCTTGCCAGACCCGCTTGGACCGAACACCACCTTCACTTCAGACTCCATGACGTCAAATGAGATACCCTTGAGGACCTCCAGGTCACCATAGGACTTCCAGACATCCCTTACCCTGAGTACTGGCTCCATCTTGTTCAATCAGCCTCCCCTAGCACTCACGTGGATCTTGCGCTTCTTGCCAAAGTACCGCGTTACCGGATACGTGAAGACAAAGTACGTCACCGTGACAATGAGCATTGATGGCACCCACAGCGCCGGCCATGCAGCCGTCACGCTCCTGCTCACCTTGAGTATCTCGAAGATGCCCACCGAGTATGCAAAGGAAGTGTCCTTGATAACGACCGCGTACTCGTTCGCAAAGGAGGGGAGAGCAATCTTGAACGCCTGTGGGAGGACTATGTACAGCTGCGTCTGGAACGCGGTCATGCCCAGCGCCCGGGCAGCCATCACCTGTCCCTCACCAACTGAGAGGATGGCACCACGGATTATCTGCGACTGGTAGGCACCACTCCGGATGCCAAGCGCAAAGAACACACCGAACAGTGGACGCGACACGGCATCTACAAACCAGAACACCCACGGCACTCCAAAGACGAATATGTAGATGAACACCAGCAGTGGGATGCCACGCAGCGTGTTCTCATACCCCGTCGCAAACCACTGCATCTCCTTGGTACCATAGACCCGCATCAGCGCGAGCACAAGACCGATGGCAAACCCTGCTGCCAGACCAAAAAAGGTGAGCTGCAGGGTCGCCGGTACCCCGTTGACAATGATGAGCATCACTATCGTCATCAGGTCCGGCGCTTCCTGCAACCTTACCACCAACAGCTACTTGGCTTTCCAACAACTAGCTGAACCACTTGGCAACCAGTGCATCAAGTGACCCGTCACTGTATGCGTTCAGGATCACCGTGTTCATGGCCGTCAGGAGGTCTGTCGACTCGTGCCGACAGAACAGGGCCGTCGGTGGTGCCGGAGTGGTGTAGATGTTCTTCACACTGTAGGTCTTCTGGTACACCGTCAGCACAGGCTCGTCAATGTATATTGCATCAAGGGCCCCGTTCAGCAGGTCCGTGAACAGGAGGTCTGCCTGCTGGTACCTGTGGATGTCGATGTTCGTCCCCTTGTCCACCAGTGCCGTCAGCTCGTCGTCCTCGACCGTGCCCGTCTGCACACCGACCTTTAGGTTCTCAAGGTCAGTGAGCGAGTCAATTGTCAGGGTCGAGTCACCACTGACAACGACCACCTCGTTGGTGCGGATGTATGGCACCGAGTGCGCCAGCTCCGCCGCCCGCTCGGGCGTCACAAACATGGCTGCTGCGAGCATGTCCACAGTGCCCGCCTTGCAGGCACCCACGAGAGCATCGAAGTCCATGTCCTGCCAGTGTACTGTGACATTCAGGTAGTCCGCAATCATGTTGACGAGGTCAACGTCAAACCCCATGTACTCGTTGGCCGTCTCGTTGAGGTACTCAAATGGCAGCCATGGCGTGGACGTACCGACGATAATGTAGCCACGCTCCTGGATTGTCTGTACGAGGCTCGACTGCTGGGTGGTGCCCGCTACCACTCCGTAGGACACCCAGCCGGCTCCGAACCCGACCAGAACACCCACAATGAGCGTGATTGCCGCTAGTGCGTTCTTCTCCATCGGTGTTCCTCCTTGTACGCGCTGTAGCCATCAGGCTTGAGCCCCCACGCACACGGCGGTACAAAACCTTTCCGCTCAGAGCTCTCTGCTCGCAGCATGGCCCACAGTACCGTGCCCCAGACAACCACAGCAGCCGACACACGCCACGCACTGGCCCTGGCCGGTTTGCAATAGTTAATTAAGGGGCGCGGAGAGCTGTTGCACGGTGGAACAT
>JALVPN010000154.1:0-7408 GCA_027031765.1 Promethearchaeota archaeon
CCCCTCACTGTCAAACTCTGCTGTAGCACGTCCCCTGAGAGTAAGAGAGAGGAGTTCGAGCTCGAACCTCCGCTGGAAGTCGAGGAACGTGTTGTTCAGACACCCGAGGACCGCTGCAACGAAGAGCTCGTCGGGACAGATTGCACTGCCATTCCCACCGTAGGTCTCGGGGGTGTCATAGACGACTGTGTGACCGCTGCTCGACGTGGCGACACCACCAGTCTTTCCGTCCCACTCTGATGACGCCCTGTACTCAATAGACTCGGGGTAGCGTGACTTGATTCTCATAGCAGAGACCCGAGAGAGGACACAGATGGCATTGGTTAAGGGTTGCGGTACGTCGCATGCTGTGTGGACGGGTCACTGGGGAACTGATTTATGTCGGCCCGGTCACCCGACAGACTGGAGACCGCTCATGGCACAACGGATGAGAGCAGCAGTCTACTACGGCATCGGTGATGTCAGGGTCGAGGAGGTCGACGTCCCCGAGATTGGTCATGGGGAGCTCCTCATACGTGTTGGGACAGCCCTGACCTGCGGGACGGATGTCAAGACATTCAAGCGTGGACACCCCCTCCTCCTCAGCCGTGTGCCCACCCCATTTGGCCACGAGTATGCCGGGGTCGTCGAGGAGGTGGGTGAGGGAGTCCAGCGGTTCCGGCCCGGGATGAGGGTGGTTGCCACTAACTCGGCGCCCTGTGGTACATGCTTCTACTGCAAACGTGGTCGGCCCAACCTGTGTCCACAGTTGAAGAGCAGCCTTGTGAACGGCGCATTTGCCGAGTACATCCGTGTCCCGGCCCCGGTCGTGAGGTGGAACACCCATGAGATACCGGAGTCGCTGCCCTTCAGGGATGCAGCACTCACAGAGCCTCTCGCATGCGTCGTGCACGGGATTGAGGAGGCCAATATTCACCTGGGTGATACCGTTGCTGTGATAGGTGCAGGACCGATTGGCCAGATGCTCATCATGCTTGCAAAGAGGCGTGGTGCAGCGACAGTTGTCGCATCTGACCTCTCAGAGCTGCGGAGGAAGACCGCACTCCGTGCAGGAGCAGACATTGTGGTCGACCCGACGACCGAAGACCCTGTGGAGTGCGTGCGTGGGCTCACAGACGGACGTGGTGCCGATGTTGTGATAGAGGCCGTCGGTCTCCCGCAGACATGGCAGCAGGCTGTTGCAATGACACGGGACGCCGGGACAACTGTGCTCTTCGGTGGGGCTGCTGCTGGGACGAAGATTGAGATTGACACTGTGAGGTTCCACTATGGCCAGCTCACGGTGAAGGGGGTGTTCCACCTGACACCCGAGTATGTTGAGCGTGCCCTCCGGCTCCTGATAGCAGGGGCAATTGACACCGGGATACTCGTGTCGCACACGATGCCACTGGAGAGGGTTGTTGACGCACTGGAGATGATGAACAGGGGGGAGTGCATGAAGGTGGCGATAGAGCCCTGAGAGGCGGGCGTGACAGAATGGGTATACCGACATCAAGGAGGACGCTGAGGGACAATGAGAGGGCGCTGATAGAGCTGTTCACACACCTCGACAGGGAACACCAGCACCTCGTGGTCATTGTTGAGGGCAGGCGGGACGAGCAGGTGTTGAGAGACCTCGGGGTCACAGCCAAGATAGTGAGGGCCCACGCAAAGGGGACCCGAGCAGACCTCATAGACCGCATCGTCAGTGGGCTGGGCAGCGACGGCGAGGTGCTCATCCTAACGGACTTTGATGCAGAGGGGGAGGAGCTGCGGAGATACATAGAGGGGGAGCTGGAGGCCCGACGGGTAAGAGTACTGCGTGGACTGCGACGTCGGGTCAGACGTGTGATGGGCAACTGGCGCTGCATTGAGGAGATGGTCGCCCTGTTCAAGAGGCGCGACTCGCCAGAGCCAGCACGCTGACCTGACCTTACAGTGTGCTACCACAGTTCGGACAGATGAACTTCCCCGGGGGTATTTCGTGCCCGCAGACACGGCAGGTCCTGGCCTTCCGCTCACGGGCCACATCAAGGACACCGGCCTTCTGGGGCACAAGGATGAACCGTCCATCAGAGTAGCTGATACGGAACTCCGTCGGGTTGCCGGCCATCTCAAGTAGGTCCAGTGGCATCGGCAGGCGGTAGGTGTCGTCAAGGCGTACAATCCGGGTGTGACCGAGCGTGTCGAGGTCGATGCCAGTGTGGTGGAAGCCGGATATCACACCGTCACGGATCTCGACAGTGATGTCTGCCTTTGAGGCCACCTGCTGCGAGTGGGTCACGATGAAGAAACTTGTGCCCAGGGTCTCATTCAGTTCCTGGAACAGGTCCAGGATGCGCTCAGCGGTCTCCGGGTCAAGGTCGCCAGTGGGCTCGTCGGCGAGGACGAGCGCCTTGCCCTCGCTGTCAATGAGGTTGACCAGTGCGCTGGCAATGGCCACCCTGGAGCGCTCGCCACCACTGAGGGTCGTGGCCTTGTTCTTCTTGCGGTCTTCGAGGCCCACGAGCCGGATGAGCCGGTCAACACGTTCTTTTCGTATGCTGCGGGGCACCCCTGCAATCCTTGCGGCAAGTTCGACGTTCTGCCATGCATTCAGGTGCGGGAGGAGGTTGCCGACCTGGAAAACAAAACCAATGAAAGACCTGCGTGCCTCGGTGAGCACACGCTCGTTCAGTTTCGTGATGTCGGTCTGCAAGTTGGCCCAGTAGACACGCCCGACCGTAGCCTTTGTTATGCCACCAATTATGTTGGTGAGCGTCGTCTTACCGGAACCGCTCGGGCCTACCACGCACATGATCTTCCCCTCCAGTATCTGGAGGGAAACACCACTCAGTGCCACGACCTCAATCTCGTTGGTCTTGTAGATCTTGTAGACGTTCTCTACAGACACGACCACGTCATCGGGGTAGTCGGCGTAGATGTCAAGTTGTTCTGTTGCAGTGGTGACCATCACAGACTCGCCGGACTACACGCGATGCAGGTACCACATAAGGGTTGTTGATACCGCGCTGCTGCCGGACAGGCCTACAGGTTCCGGAGCGTCACAGCTGGGTCTGTCATGGCAGCCCGCCGTGCAGGGAGGTAGCAGCTCATCAATATCACGATGCTCTCAAGGGACAGCACTGCCAGCAGTGTTGTGACAGGGTATGACAGCACGGCACTCAAGAGCGGCATGATTGGAGAGATCCCGAAGCTAAGGATGCTCATTGTGAACCCGAAGATGACGCCGAGGACAGTACTGATGGCAAGAGCGGTGACCACAGAGCCTGCGAACTCACCGAAGACCATGCTCACAACCTGTTTCTTTGTGCCACCGAGGGCGATGAAGAGTGCATACTCCGCCTGACGCTCCAGTACTGCTGAACCGAGGAACAGCGCAATCGATGCAAGGCCCATGACCGTGCACATGATGAGGCCAATGGTCGTGAGACCGTCCATGCCCGACATGAAGAGGCCGAGGGAGTAGCGCCTCGTGGCCGGGTCAAAGGTCTCCGGCGTGTAGACCGTGACCTCGAACATCGCATCGAGTGCAGTGATGGTCTCGGTGATGTTCACGTATGGGACCGTGTTGGCAAGGAAGAGGTCTGCCGTCCAGATCCCGCTGACACGGGTCAGGAAGTCAATGTTCACAAGGGCAAAACCATCACCGACCACCTGGAAACCGAACATTGATGCAATGGTCGACTCAGACGAGTCCGGGGCCGCGTAGCCAAAGCCCGGCGCACTGACCATGATACCGACAACCCTGAAGGTGGCACCGACAACACCGGCCGCACCACCGAATATCACCGTCACATTGTCACCGACTGTCTTGTTCCACAGGGCAGCATGGTACGAGCTGAGCACTATGCCGTTCCGGGTAGTCTCAAGTGCACCAAGTACCTCAGATGGGGTGCCCGACACAAAGCTGTAGTCTGAGAACGCACCGACCTTCAGGTATGTGTCAGGGTCTACCGCGACGAGTGACAGGGAGTCCGACCCGACCGCAGCCCAGTCACGGATTACAGGGGTCACGTTGAGGACACCGGGGTAGTGCCTGATTGTCCAGTTGAACCAGATGGGACGCTGGTTGCACTCCACACGCAGGTCGGCACCTATTGCGTACTCGATGTCGTGGTGGACAGTGGCACGGAAGCTGTCCGTCTGGATCATCATCATGGTGGTGGTGCTCAGGGTGAGAGTGAGTATTACTAGCAGCGGGATGAACTGTCGACGTCGCCTCCGCAGGCTCTGACTGAGATAGAGGGCCTTCTCACCAAGGACAAAGTTGATGCCCCCGGAGAGCCGGGCCGTGACCACCTGCATGAACCGGGAGCCCAGGTAGGAGGCAACGAAGAGTATCAGGGTAGTTGCGAGGAGCTCCACTACCGCCATAGTGCCACGCGGTACGACGAGGAATGGCATGGCCACCAGCAGCGAGAGGACAGCACCAAGGGCTGCTGCATAACGCGATGCCCTGATGTTCTCTGCGGTCTCCTCCGGTTCGTCGACATTCGGCTGGCCGATTTCAGCCACATCAATCCTGCGTGCAACATGGATGAGGTATGCCGCAGGGAGGTAGAGGGCGAGCATCGCTGCAATGACAAGGGCGAGCGGGGAGATGGTGGTGTGTGTGAAGAACTCCATGTAGACCTCACGGTCGAACGATAGTAGACCTGTGGAGGCACCGACCAGTGGTGCAAGGAATATGCTCATCACGACCCCGACCACAAGGCCCACTATCGCCAGGAGCACCGACTCCCACATGAATGTGGCGAACACCTGGTTGAATGACGCCCCCTTGGCCCGCAGGGCACTGATCTCGCCCCGTCGCCTGGAAACCGAGGTCTCGGAGGTGAACACCGTGAGCATCATGCTCATGACCATGATTGGGAGGACGATGATTGTGAGGACCTGACTGCCCAGGTACGTATTGATGAATGCCTCCAGACGCCACAGCTGCCTCAGTCCGTCAACAAAGACCAGTGGGAACCGCTCCTCCACCTGCGTCTTCAGGTTAATCAGGTTGGATGCAATGTACGGTGCCCCGGCCCTCAGCAGAGCACTGGCATCTGGCCGGACAAACACCACCGGTGTGAAGAATCCGCGCCCCTCGATGTCCTCCACAACATCGTCACCGAGGTCGTCACGCAGCACCATCACAGAGTCGTGGATGCCCAGGACTGATGCAGAGAAGCCCATCGGGTCCCAGTTCTTCCGTGATATCGATGGGAACAGGCCCGGGATGAGGCCGGAGGGCGATGAGTAGCGGTAGATGCCGGCGACTGTGAGGTTGGCCAGACGCACAGCCCCGAGGGTCTCCGGTGTCCCTGTGAGGTCCTGACTGACATACCGGAGTACGTCAAGACCAATGACACTCCCGACCTCTATGTCAATGCCGTGGACATCATGTGCGTACTCAACGAACTGCCACGATACAAGTACCTGCCCGGACTGGAGGGAGAAGTTGCCCTCGCATGTGAACAGGTTCGTCAGGTTTGACAGGAGGTCGTTGGTCACGACCAGGACACGTGTGTCCTTGATGCCAGCGGCATAGACCTGCGTGTTCATATCATAGGACGACCAGTCGGGGATGCCATCGCCGACCAAGATGCCCACCGTTGAGGACACCATGAACGTGGCCCCTACGAACGGGTTTGACTGGACAAAGTTCTGCGCGAGGGGCAAGTGTGAGGACTGGAGTGTCTGGCCGGACTTGGGGGTCAGGGCCAGCTGGATTGGCGCGTCCTGGAAGTAGTCCTCTACAACAAGGACGGTCCCAGTGGATGACCAGATGAACACAGTGGTCGGGAGCGCAATCCCAATTGCGAGTATCAGCGCAATCCCCATGTTCCGTAGCGGGTAGTTGCGGAGCGATGACAGGGCGTATGCCGGGGCGAACCAGGGGTTCCCACGCATCAGGTCGGTACGTCTCTCAGACAAGTCCACATCCCTCACAGGTTTCTCAGTACCACAGCCGGGTCGGTCCTTGCGGCATCGAGGGCCGGGAAGTATGCCGCCGCCGTCATCACGAGTACCTGCACTACAAGCACCATTGTCAGGAACTCGACCGGGAAGGAGATTGCTGCTGGCAATATGCGTGTGGCGGGGCTCAGCGCGAACACAATGACACTCTGTATGAAACCGAACACTGTGCCGAGTACGAGACTCAACACCAGCGAGGCCAAGATGGTGCCCGCAAACTCGGACATCACAATGACAATCACCTGGCGTCGTGAACTGCCCACAGCACGCAGTATGGCATAGTCCCGTCGGCGCTCGCGGACAATCGAGCCGAGGAACAGTGTCAGGGCGAACAGGCTCAGCACCATTGACATGGCGAAGCCGATTGAGAACAGGCCCTCCACGGTGCTGAGGAACAGCGCGGTCGCAAAGGAGTGGCTCTTAAGGTTGAAGGTCTCGGGAGTGGTGGCCGAAACGCCAGGGAGGTCCGAGAGGGCACGAGTGATCACCGTGCGGTCTGCAACACACACGAGGTCACCGAGGAAGAGAGAGGCGGTCGTGATGTCAGTGATGCTCGAGATGAACCCGAGGTTCGTGAGCACAAACGCGGAACGGGGCACCTGCAGACCAAAGGCGACATCCCCGTCAGTGTCCTCGTCGACCGAGGCGAGGCCAAGACCGGGGGCACTGTGTACAATACCGGTTATGTAGAACAGCTGTTGCACCGGTGCAGTGCGACCACCGACCTGTAGCAATACAAAGTCGCCGACACGCTTGTCCCACCGGGCGGCGAGGGCCTCACTCACGACAATGGCGTTCGCTATGGAGGCAAGACGTGAGAGGACGAATACGGGGTCCTCACCATTGAAGCTCGTACTGTCAAAGTTCGCAATCTGAGCATAGTCTATTGCGTCGACTCCGACCACGGTGAACTCGTCCAGGCCCACCTGTCCCCAGGTCATCAGGACTGGGGTCACCTGCACTACACCGGGATATGACTCGATTGTTGTTGCAAAGCTGAAGGGGTGAGGGGTGCATGTCACCCTCAGGTCAGCGCCCACGGCATAGGCCACCTCACTCCTGATGTCGGCCTCGAAGCTCCGCGCCTGTACGGTGAAAGCAATGGTGGACGACAGCGTCAGGGTGAGGACCACCATCAGGGGGACAATCCGCCCCTTCCTCATGCGGAGGTTACCGGCGGATATTATGTTCTTCTCACCGAGGAGGAAGGACACGCGCTCCGACAGGCGTGCGAACCCGACACGTGCCATTCGGGAGCCGTTGAACGCCATGAAGAACCATGCACCAGTGCCCATACCAAGCTCGAAGAGTATCATCCCGGGGTTCCGGGGTATCCAGAACAACATGGCAAAGACAATGCCCAAGAGCACCAAAGAGGCACCCACAGTGAAACCGTAGGCCTGGTTCGAGTCGTCGATGCCATCGGTGGACTCCAGCAGGTTCGCGCCAATCTCCATGTGCG
>JALVPN010000154.1:7418-11395 GCA_027031765.1 Promethearchaeota archaeon
GCAGAACCGAGGATAAGCAGGAGGGGGGGCAGGATGCGGACCACGAGTGCAAAGACCACTGTCCGGGGCTGGATGATTGAGTTCGAGAGATAGTACAGGTAGAGGGCCCAGTCGAATAGCATGAAGCCCTTTGTCGATGGGATGAGCGCAGCAAAGACAGCGCTCAACAGGATACCAATACAGAGACTGACAATGGACATGACTGTGGACTCTGTCAGGAAGACACCATACACCTGGTTTGGACTTGCACCCTTAGAGCGGAGGGCGCTGACCTCGGACATGCGTGCAGCCATGAACGTATCGGCTGCATAGACTGAGAGGAACAGGGCGAGGATGAAAATGGGGAGGTTGAGGAGTGCTAGGGGCATGGCCTTGGCATAGGTATCGACCAGGTCCTGGAGGTGCAGGACTTCGTCGAGGCCACGCACTGTCACATCGAACTGCTCGTCCACCCGGGACTTGAGGGTCAGCAGGTTGTCAGCAATCCGGTCGGTCCCTGCAGCAACGAGAGCTGGGCCAGAGGCACGGAGGAACGCGCGGCCGCCAAAGAAGCCGGTCTCAGACACGTTTGCCACCGGGAGGCCATCAGAGAGGAGCATCACACTGTCACGGATGCCCAGCACTGGTGTCCTGTAGTGAATGTACGCATAGTTGTCCCGCATGCGCGAGGGGAACGCAGCCTCGATGAGCGAGTCGTACCCACGGATCTCATAGATGCCAGCAATCTTGAGAGAAGTGACCGACACCCGTCCGAGGGAGCCAATACTGTCCACATCGCCTGCGGGACGCACTGTGAGCAGGTCAAGGTCAATCGTCGAGTTGATGGTCAGGGCCACGCCATAGACTTGGTATACATAGTTGACAAACAGTCGTGACACGAGGACCTCACCAGACTGCAGGTCGAAGGAGCCCTCATAGTCAAAGTCCCGGTCAGCCACGGATAGGAAGTCACGGTCAACAAGGAGGACCTGGCAGTCCTTGAGCCCATACGTATAGATTGGCTCGTCCAGTCCATACTGTGTGTTGTCGGGGAGTGATGATGCCCAGACCAGTCCCACTGTGGAGTTGACGCGGTAGACCTCCTCTACGAAGGGGCTACTACTGGCATACGCATCAGCGAGGTCGAGCTGTGCAGTACCACCAGCTGACGTCTCGATGGACATCTGAAAGGCCGTGCTGTCGAAGTACTCATTGACGGTGACTTGGATGCCTGTGTCCGACCACACGAGTACCGACGCCACGAGGGCCACACCAAGACTGAGGGTGAGGGCAAAACTGAGGGCCCGGAATGGATGTGAGCGCAGCGAGCCAAGGGCGTATGAAACGACGTAAGCTCTGCCCCCCTTCTTGAACCGACCCACACCACCACGGTCACCCAAGTGATCACCCCTCGACCGCAGACCCTGCGTCCCCGTCACTGTCTCGCGAGGCGCTCACATCGATACCGCTGGGCCTGAAGAAGTCGGTCACGAGCTCCTCTACAAGCACGCCGTCACGCAGCAGGAGAATCCTGTCGGCCATACGGGCCACTTCAGGGTCGTGGGTCACCACAATCACAGCCCGCCGGTCCTTCTTTGCAAGGTCCTTCATGAGACGAATGATCTCCCCACCAATCTTGTGGTCGAGGTCGCCTGTCGGCTCGTCACAGAGGAGGACGGTGGGGTTGTTGGCCATTGCCCGTGCCAGCGCCACACGCGAGCGCATCCCACCTGAGAGCTCGTGGGGCATGTGGTGCGCTCGGTGGTCAACACCGACAGCCTTGAGGAGCTCCATGGCCCGGGCCTCGCGCTGCTTCCTGCGCACCTCGTCAAGGAGCATCGGCACTTGGACGTTCTCAAGTGCTGTGAAGATGGGCAGGAGGTGCTGGTCCTGGAAGAGTATCCCAATCTTGTGCCGGCGCATCTCCGACATCTCATCATCATCGAGTTGTGTGATGTCCAGACCGTCCACAAGGATTGTCCCGGATGTCGGTCGGTCAAGGCCCCCAATCAAGTTCAGCAGGGTGGTCTTTCCGGAGCCTGACGCACCGACAATTGCCACAAACTCGCCTTTCCGTACTGTGAGATCAGTACCGCGCAGGACGCGGATAACACGCGAGCCATCTTGGAACTCCTTGTAGACACCACGGCACTCAACTGCGACCTCGTTGTTCGACGACAAGACGCTCTCTCCGGCCCCCGGCTTCGACAGAACCCGACTTTTAAGGTTGCCACTAGAGCAAACTCCCGGTCCCGGGCGGAGGGGCGACAGGCACGGACGCAGGCACCAGGTCGTGGACGTGCCAGACTGTTGCGGCGCAGGACATGCGGGTGGACACATCCGGGCACCCATGCGACGTCGAGACAGCAGTGACATGGACGGGACAGCAGCATACTACGGCTACAGCAGGAGCGTGGACGACCACAGGAACCAAAAAGCATGCGACGCACACCACAGGGGAGGACAATGCGTGTGTTTGCTGTTTCGGGGCCCAGTGGTTCTGGCAAGACTACCGTTGTCACACAGCTCGTGCATGCACTCGTGAGCCGTGGCTACAGGGTGGCCACTCTCAAGAGCAGTGTGGAGGACATCGTACCACCAAGACACAAGGACACAGGGAAACACTATGCTTCAGGGGCCAGTGTTGTGGCCCTCCTAGGCCCAACGACCACTACTGTCGTATACAGGGCACGGCGACACCTGCACGACATCTTCCGTGGCTGTGACCTCGACTTCATCATCGTGGAGGGTGCCAAGCACAGCAACATCCCAAAACTATGGTGTACTGGGGGACAGACAGGACGTGGTGGTGAGCTCCCAGATGGGGTGGTGGCGGTGCTCGTATGGAGGGGTGACGACCACCTGTCAGGGGTTGACACGCCCATACTGTTCAGTGATGACACCGACCGGCTTGTGGAGATGGTAGAGAGTGAGGCCATCGATATCGGACTCGTCGAGCTCTGAGGCCAAGGGGCGAGGATAGGGGGGAAAAAGGCTGAAGTCGGAAACTATAACTGCACCGTACTGACCGCCCATGACTCATGACCATGAGCCGCATGTCTGCTGTCCTGCTCGTACTGCTTGTGGCGACCGCCATGCAGTGCCAGCTCGTTGGTGCACCAGTTGCAACCCGGGCACCGGGGACGGGTACCATCTCTCAGACTGCGGAAGACTCGTTCTCGTTGAACTCGCTGTGGCACAACGTGTTCTTGAGCATCGACCTTGCAGATGCGCAGGCCACGGTAAGAGACCTGTCTGAGGACTACCCGTCTAGGATGTGGGATGAAGAGACAGGTACTCCGAACACCGCTCTACAGGGGGCGTGGGGCTACGTCTCACAGAAACTTGCTTCAGTCACTGGTGGGAAACTGCACTTCAAGCACTGGGGCGAGTACCAGCTGCTTGTGGCAGTCAAGAGCGGCACCGAACACCACAGGGCACCGATTGTAATTGCGGGCACCGTGGGCTCACCTGACAGCCCCGGGGCGAATGCCTTCGCTGCATCGACTGCTGCCGTGATTGAAACGGCCCGCTTACTGTCAGACATTGACCTCACCAACGACGTATACTTCGTGCTGTGCAACAGTGTCAACATGTCTGTGGAGGCATCAGGCGCACCCGATATGGGCTGGCTGTTGGATCGCCTCATTGCACAACGCCGTACACCTGCCCTCCTCATTTGGTTCTCAAGGCTACTGTACAAGGCCGACACGCCACTGGGCGACCGGTTACAGATTAGGGGGACATACAACCGGTTCAAGTACGGGTTCTCAGAGTTCTTGATGGACATGGGTGTTGCGGCATCATGGCTAGAGGGCACCGGCAAGATAATGACGGACAGTCCAAGTGGGACTGTGTGGCGGAAGTCCGGTGCATACGAGGCTGAGAACAGGGGAGTGCTGGCACTCGTACTCGCCCAGTCGTACCTCGACTACTACTATTCTGGAACCGACCAGGACGTCTGGGATGCCAGTCGGTTCCACTACGCAGTGCTCAGG
>JALVPN010000155.1 GCA_027031765.1 Promethearchaeota archaeon
GGTGTATGGGCGCTTGCAGTGGACGACCAGTACCTCTACTCTGGGTCTGTTGACAGGACAGTGGTAGCGTGGAGGAAGGGCTCTTGGAGAAGGGCCGCCACCCTCAGGGGCCACTCGGGCGATGTATGGGCGCTTGCAGTGGACGACCAGCACCTCTACTCTGGGGGTGAGGACGGTGCAGTGGTGGTGTGGTGGAAGGACGTTGAAGGCGAGGACATAGACTGGGACACCCTCATCTGACAGGACAGTAGTGGTGTGGTGGAAGGGCTCCTAGGAAAGAGCCGCCACCTTCAGGGGCCACTCAAAGGGTGTACCGGTGCTTGTAGTGGGCGACCGGTACACATGCTCGGGATTCGAGGACAGTACAGTGGTGGTGTGGTGGAAAGGGCACAGTGAGGTCATTGGGCCTGGTGGCAGGAGGACCTGGCTGAGGGGGCCGGTGGGGGGCTCCTGTTGCTGGGTGCCATGGTCGTGCGCGTGCTGACCCGTCCGGATGTGGGGCCGTGACCCCCGGTGATGACGGCCGGGAGGTATCTGTTGTTGCTCCGGGTAGTGGGGGTGGTACTGGTCTGCCGGGAGTCAGACGGCGGGAATGGTCGTGGTACGACAGGGTGGTATGCGGTCAGAGTGCCTGTCACCCGTCGGGGCCGTGCGGTGGGTGTCTGCCGGCTGGGAACTGGCAGCACATGCCCGGGCACTGTCAGTCCGGTCGCAGGGGGGTCAGCAGGACGGACGGGCATTGTCGTGTGTGCGCTGAGGGTGGTCGCCAGGGCAGTCTTAGAATGGCGTGCGGTGAGGGCACGTTGCAATGCGGTGATACGCAAGCCTTATGACGGCATGCCAGTCAGGGCCGGTGTTGTGGAGCGACAGGAGATGAAGACACGAGTATCAGGGTACGTCATAGTGTTAGTGCTCTGCATGACCGGGGTCACTGGCGGGGCTGCCTGGCCTCGGTCTGTCGGCGGTCACGTACCTGCGGGTACGACAATCAGTGGTGTGCCGTATGTGTGGCAGGAGCTCAACGGTTTCTGTACGTGGGCTGCCCTGACGACGGCGTTCAGGTGTGCCGGTGCGGACATTGACATGTACGACATGTTCGCGCTTACCGGTGTGGGCTTCTCGTTCGCGTATCTGAGGTACAACGACACGATGATAATGTACCCCGGAGTCATGTACATGCAGGCAGAGCCTGCGGACTTTGCGGCGGACCTGTTGGGGCTGAACCTGACGATATACATGGACGCCGACATGCCGGGTGCCGACCAGTACAAGCAGATCTGGGAGGGGCGCGGTGTGAGGGTTGGGCTGCTTGACGGGTACAGTGATGCCTTTGAGCTGATGCGCAGCAGTATTGACAGTGGCTGTCCGCTGGTGGTCAGTGTGGACCCGTCGTGGCTGCCGGCACCCGACTATGACTATCTGAGAGAGAGGGGCCTCAGTGGTGGTGGTCATGCGGTCGTGCTTGTGGGCTATGATGACCACAATGGTAGCGTCACGTTCATGGACCCCGGTGTGGGCTCTTTTGGCGACATGTACGGGTACCCGGATGACGGGCGTGGCAACTACTCGGTCATGACGTACACGACGCTGAGGAGCGCATGGCAGGAGCGTTACTTCATCTCGATGCTGGTGCGTCCCATGGGCACTCCCACGGTGACGCCCGGTGACACGGCGTTCTCAGACACGTTGGGCCCTGCAGTCCGGGACAGGCTCCTCGGGGCACCGGCGGCGTACTTTGCAGACGCCACGACATCTCTGATATGGCACTTTGGGGAGACGGGGTTCAGGGAGCTGAGCAAGGCGGTGACGGCTGACGGGCTCACTGAGTACCTGTCCGTGTTTGGCGACCAGCCGAGTGCTTTCAGGGCCTCCCTCGTACTGTTCATTGGCCTTGCTGTAGAGTCCCAGGTGACACTCCAGTACCTCTCATTCCGGAAGGCGGCCACCAGTCTGGCACGGTTCATGCCCGACGTTGACCTCAGTGACTTCGAGGAGAGTGCTGCTGCTGCACTACCACACATGGCTGCGCTGTCTGACAATGGCACCCTCCTGCACCCCGGCAACCTGAGCCAGTGCACGGGCCCGGTGGCCTCGTTGTTCAGGGCGATTGCCGACGAGCTGAACGCGACGGACGACTACGAGGGGACACTGAGAGCACACAGTGCAGAGCTGGCACAGGTCTCGACGCACCTGCTCGGGATTGCTGATGCGTGGAAGAGCGCGGGCGAGGCCCTTGCGGACATCTGGCCCAACAACCCACTTGTGGTCTATGCACCGTTGATAGCTGTGGGCTCCTTTGCCGTGGGCGCCCTCGTCGTGGTCGTGGTGCTGTGGGCGAGACGCCGTCCTTCGCAGTAGTCAGGGCACAGGGTGCACCCCCTCTCGGACAGGCACTGGACTGACGGTGGCTGGCAGCGGCCACACGCCGGCGGTACGCCGACAGCGACCTGCAGGATGCGATGTCAGGGGCAGGCAACATGGCAGCTGTCCATGTTGTTGGCCGCGCCGGTCGACACGGACAACTCATCTGACCTCATGTCATGACCCGGATGGACGAGTGGCGGTACACCGGCCACCGGGACAAGGGCCAACAGTCGGCAGTGGTGGTCTGAACGGCGAGCAGGTGCAGTGCATCCCGGGGCACCGGACAGGGGGTGCGACAGGGTGTAGCATGGAGGCTGGTCTGCCCTCTGCCCGGTACACTCCGACCGCGGTGTCGGACAGGGGTAGTCACTGATGGGGGTCGCTGTGGTCGAGTCCGACCATGCTGTGGCTATGTCCGACCATGTTGTGGTCGAGTCCGACCATGCTAGAGAGCATACTCCGGAGAACAGGGTCATGTCCGACCATGTTGTGGTCGAGTCCGACCATGCTAGAGAGCATACTCCAGAGAGTAGGGTCATGTCCGACCATGCTGTGGTCGAGTCCGACCACGCCTGTGGTGCTTGCGGGCCGGGTCAGCGTCTGTGCCTGCGCCGTCTGGTAGCCGCACCACCAAAGATGACGACCACTACAGAGGCCGCGGACGCCATTAACCAGAGAGGTGTTTGTCCGCAGCATGTGGATTCGGTGGGCCTGCTGTATGAGCCCGAGTACAGCAGTGCGGTGTTGCCCCAGACATCGGAGGCCCTGACCTCAAAGTACACGTGGGTCGCCGACATGAGCGGTGGGATCTCACCGAGGAAGCCCATGGCCGAGGACGCGAGGATGATGCGTCTTGTGAAGTTCATGGTGCCCACGGTGTATGTGTAGGTGAGTGTGACGTTGTCGATTTCGCTGCTGTCGCTGACGTAGACGCGGATGGAAACGCTCTCAGCGGGTATGGGGTGTTCGGGGGTGACCACGATGTTGGACAGTACTGGTGGTTCGGTGTCGAGGACGGGGTAGTAGAGTCCGTTCCGTTCAAGCACGAGGGACTGTCCCGGGGAGAAGGCCGAGAAGACGAAGGGGCCCGAGCCGAGGTCGAGGCCAGGTCTGGGGTCCCACGTGAGCGGGTCTCTGGTTGACCAGACGTGGGGTGCCAGTAGTGGCAGCAGGCCGAGCCACTTGAAGTTGAACATGGCGAGGGAGTTGACGGTGATGCCGGCCACGTAGTCACCGGTGACCTTGACCTCACGCAGGAGGCTGTGGTACGTCGTGAGGGAGTGGTTGCGGATGTAGTCGAAGGTGAAGCGGTAGTCCTGTGCGTCCATCGGTGTACCATCTGACCATACGGCATTCGGGTCGCACTCGAACTGCACCCGGGTCTGGTTGCTGGGGATGTCAGACACCTGCCCCACGTAGAACACGTCCCACGACCTTGCAGCACGGGCGACTGACTGTCCGGCAGGGTTGTCCTCAAGGGG
>JALVPN010000156.1 GCA_027031765.1 Promethearchaeota archaeon
GAGCTGGCCAGAGGTGCGTGGTTCAAGAGACATGCTTGGGGCCGTGCTCGACGCCGTGCGTCGGTCCGATGAGCCCTGGAGGGTGCTCGGGGTGGTCAGGGGCTGGCATGAAATCCACAACTCGGCAGAGCTACTGGCCGCGGTGAAGAGCGCCGTACCACGGATAGCGCGTGCCGTCAGAGAGTCCGGCGAGCCGTCTACAGTACTGCGGGCAGTGAGCCGCTGGCATGAGGCCCGCGCATCCGGGGAAATCCTCGCCGCCGTGGCACATGCCATCCGCGAGTCCGACGAGCCTTGGAGCGTGTTGGGGGCGGTCAGGGACTGGCCCGAGGCACACGCCTCTGAAGAAGTGCTGGCCGCCGTGGCACACGCCATCCGTGAGTCCGACGAGCCGTGGACGATGCTGCGGGCCCTGAGCCGCTGGCCAGAAATACGTGGCTCGACCGAAGTGCTGGCCGCCGTGGCACATGCCATCCGTGAGTCCGAGGAGCCGTGGGAAGTACTGGAAACGGTGAAGGCCTGGCCCGAGCCGCGTGCATCCGGAGAGGTGCTGGCCGCCGTGGCACATGCCATCCGTGAGTCCGACGAGCCGTGGACTGTGATACTTCCCGTGGAGGACTGGTCTGAGGTCAGCGGTTCGGCAGAGGTGTTGGCCGCCGTGGCACATGCCATCCGTGAGTCTGACAGGCCGTGGGCCGTACTGTGGGCGGTCAGAGAATGGCCCGAGGCACACCGCTCCGAGGAAATCCTAACTGCGCTGGAGGGAGCCGTACCGCGGACTGCACATGCCGTCCGTGAGTCCGATGAGCCGTGGTGGGTGCTCGGGGCCGTGGAGGACTGGCCCGAGGTACGCGCCTCTGAGGAGGTACAGGCTGCTGTGGACGCGGCAATACCGCGGATAGCACAGGCAGTACGTGAGCCAGAGCGGTCGTGGAAGGTGCTGAGCGCGATATCTGGTTGGCCTGACGTGTGGCAGTCCGGAGAGGTTGCTGCTGCTGCATACAGTGCCGCACCCGCGATAGCAGACTTCGTCCGGGAGTGCTACCCACCAGGCTGGCTACTTGACATGATGCGACACTGGCCCCGAGTCCGGGAGCACCCTGATGTGCGTGATGCGCTACGCAAGTGGGGCATTGACCTATGACATGAGCAGGTCGTGGCGGCCGCAGTCGGAGTAGACAATGAACGCAGGCCCACCGGGTAGGCGACGTGCCCAAGATGTACGTGGCACTCATGCGCGCTACCCCCGTCGGCCAGCTCTTCTCCTCCACCCTCCGGATGGGTAGTGGTGTCGTTGATACCCTGCACCTAATGCGTGGGCGTGACTAGTACGGGGCTGGTGCTGGTGTCGCTGGTACACTGTGGCGAGGACTGAGTGGGGGCACTGAGTATCCGGACGCCCCGGGCGCCCGGTTCTGACCAGCCGGTTCTGGCCATGAGCAGCCGCAACACATATCTGCTGGCCCTCGGCCACCAGTCCGGTGCACCATGACCGGTGGTGCGGGGTAGACATGGGTGAAGTACAACCATCTGGGCAGGGGTCTGTGGGAGCACTCCGGGACCTCTTCTCTAGGCTGTGGCTTGCCGTCACGTCTGCTGAGACCCTCAACGCACTGAAGGACACAGTGACTGCGCTTGTACATGTGGCGAGCAGTTCTCTGTCCAGTGCGCCGACCACACTGTTACCAGACATCCTGCTGGCATTCGGCCGTTCTGTGTGGAGTTCGTACGGGGAGCGGCGGGCCACAAGAACGGCCGAGACCCTTGTATCTGATATCGCTCAGCAGCTCGGTCTCGACGCAGGACAACTGGCTGCTCTTAAGGAGTTGCCCGACCGGATACGCAGCTCAGCAAGAGAAATCCGTGAGGCCCTCTCTGGCAATACGTCTTTCATGGATATTATGGTCGGGCTGCTGCTGGATGCTGGTCTCAAAGACAGGGCACTCGCAGAGCGGGTTGCTGAGGAGCTGGAGACCAGGCTGGCCAGGACTGTTGCTGTCAGGGCGTCCACTGCCGATGTATACCATGCCGTCCTCGCCGCTCAGGGGCAGATCCGTGGACTACGTGGAATGCTCGAGTCCATTGGAGAAGTCCTGTTGGAACGCTCTGCGGTGGCCATACAGACCCCACGTACGTTCGCACTACTGCCCCATGTCCTCAACCTCGACAACTACCTCCATGTGCTGGCGGAGGCCATCCGCAAAGGCGTCGCCTCACTCGACAGGCTCCCAGAGGACATGCGCCGGGTCATCGAGCCCACCTTCTTCAGGCGCCCCCATCCCATGTGGGTCGACTTACTGATGGGCTGCTACTACCCAAGAGAAGAGCTGCTCGCGAGAATCGAGGAGAACTTCCGTACCGGGTCCAACATGCAGCTTGTTGTTGCCGGTGCCGGCGCAGGCAAGACCACCCTTGCCCTCATCCTCGGCTTCAGGAGAAT
Organism: Promethearchaeota archaeon; assembly: GCA_027031765.1. Classification (GTDB taxonomy): domain Archaea; phylum Asgardarchaeota; class Thorarchaeia; order Thorarchaeales; family Thorarchaeaceae; genus JALVPN01. Next base: position 2,441 of record JALVPN010000156.1, read on the forward strand.
CCGGGAGCTGGGCGTGCCTGTGTACTACGTTGACTTCATGGATCATGACCCCTCACATATAGCGGATGACTTGGTAGGACTTGTACGGCACTTGGCCAACAGGGGGGACGATGAGAATACCCGTGCCCTGTTCATCCTCGACAACGTGCACGTGGCACCAGACAAACTGAGAGAGGTGTACAGGAACCTCCGGGAGTCACGTGCTTGGGAACAGGCGGGGCGCGCTGGGCTGACGGGTGTAGCGAGGCCGGACTTCCTGTTCCTTGCAAGGACGACCACGGACGACCCTGACGGTGCAATGCGCAGAGTGGTGGAGGGTATTGACCCATCCGCGGTGGGCCGTCAGCTGCTCCAGGTCACGAGACTGGGGCCGACAGAGTTTGAGGATGCAGTATCTGGGATTGTCAAGGCCTACGGGGAGAGGAGGGACTGGAATGACCTGCAACAGATGGAAGAGGCACTCGTGGAGAAGAGCAGGGAGAGCCTGTGGCTCTTGTCGTTCGTACTGCGCGGGCTGGAGCGGCGAATGAGAGTGCAGGATGTTGACATATGTGCTGAGATTCGTAGGTACTACTACGGTGAGCGTGACGAGAGCGGACTGGATCCATACTCGGTGGTTGCGCAGTTCTCCCGTCTGGAGGACGGCGACAGGAATCCGTTCTCAGGTCTGGAGGAGATGGAGGACGGCGAGAGGAGAAGACTCCTCCAACTGGTGCTTGAGAGTATCGCTGCACTGAACATTACTGACATCTGGGTGCCCGTCCGGTTCGTGGCCCAGCTCTGTGCACAGGAGCGGGGGTGTGTATTCACAGACATAGGCCCGTACGAGTTCGGGAAGGCCGAGCTAAAACAGTTGAAACGGGCCGTGCGCGGGGTCTGCGACAGGCTGACAGAGTGGGGCGAGCTGGTCGATGATGGACGCCAAGACATGAAGAGGGTGAAGCTCCCGCATGTGACCCTTGCCCGCGAACTGTCCCGGTGTGCACGCGTCCTGACAGCACGGTTCCAGCAGTCCTCCGCCGGATCGGGCCTGTCAGGGATGACCGCATACCTTGCAGCCCAGCTGGTCAGGTGGGCGGTCAGACACGACCCGGAGGTATGGCGGCTGCTCGGAATCATTTCACGTTCTCGGACTCTCGCAGAGTCTGAGGATGTACAGAATGCCGTATCAGAGAGTGTTTCCAAGGTGGCACAGTCCGTCTGCGAGTCCGACCGGCCGTGGCGGGTGCTCAGGGCGGTGGGGGACTGGCCCGAGGTGCGAGCCTCTGAGGAGGTGCTGGCCGCGGTGGCGGATGCCGTCCGCGAGTCCGACCGGCCATGGCGGGTGCTGTGGGCGGTGGGGCACTGGCGCGAGGTGCGTGCT
>JALVPN010000157.1 GCA_027031765.1 Promethearchaeota archaeon
GTCGCAGTGTCGGTGGCCTGGGGGAGGTTGCGTGTGGGGAAGTCGGCAGATATGGTGGCACCCGTGAAATAGGCGGTGCCGTAGCTGTCGACACACGCGGAGGTGAGTGTTTCAGCTGCCTGGCCACCGAGCAATGTGGAGTGTACGATACTGGTCGACCCCGACTGCCTGATGATCTCTGTGACGAAGCAGTCAGTCGCACCTGAGTACCCCATGATCTCGTCTTGGAGGGCGAAGTCGGACGAGGCCGTGTAACCGCATACGACCACCCTGTGGCTGTCCACCAGGCCGACCGCCATGGGACTGTCCGTGTCAGACCCGCCCAGGAACGTCCCCATGACGATGTCCTTTCCGCTGGGCCCTATTATGGCAAGGAACCCGTCTGGGGGGTCGTCGAGCGTGTCGTCAACGGGGTCCATGATGGGGAAGTCTGGTGATGTGGTCAGCCCCACGGCGTATGCATTCCCCCAACTGTCAACAACAATGTCCTCGATGCTCTCCCAGTTGCTACCACCGAGATATGTCGAATAGACAAGCCCGGAACCGTCGCTGGCGACTCGGGCCACGAACCCGTCGTAGGGGCCCTTCAGGAACGGGGAGAGGACGTAGTCTGTGGCCATCGAGACGGAACTCGTCTGGCCCGCCACGTAGATGTCACCGTCCCAGCCCACAGCAACGGCACGGCCAGTGTCAGGGTAGTTGTCATCGGTTGACCACTCGCGGTCAACATGCATGAACGTGGAGAAGACCATAGAGCTGCCGTTCGCGCTCAGCCTGAACAGGAAACAGTCGCCATGGCCGTTGTAGCTGTCGTCCAGCGCAGCCACGACCGGGAAGTCTGCCGAGTATGTCACCCCGACCACACAGACATCACCGCTCGCTGTCATTGCAACGTCGTATGCCCTGTCCTCGTAGGTGCCACCCACGTAGGTCGAGAAGTCGAGCCTGTCCGCACCGATGTCGAGTCGCGTGACGAAGCAGTCGGCCACCATGTCCTCGAACGTGTCCTTCACACCTCCCACCACAGGGAAGTCGTGCGAGACCGTGTATCCCACAACCACAATGACATCTTCCTGGTAGACTGCGATGCCCGTGCCAAAGTCGTCGCCACTCCCACCAAGGACAGCAACGTACTCAAGTGTGCCGTGCCGGTCGACCTTTGCAATGAAGCAGTCTGGCGCCCCGGCCCCACCAGCACTCCCCTCACCTGTGAAGGGGAAGTCATCCGAGTAGGTGGTGCCCACAACGTAGGCGTTGCCACCACTGTCTACTGCCACAGCCATGCCCCTGTCCTCGGCACCACCACCAATTGCCCCCGCATACAACAGGCGGTCCTGTGGCATGCCCTGTGAGAGCACACGGGTGCTGCTCACCCCACAGTCCTCGTCGTCACGCCACGCCTGTCTGTCAGTGCCGGTCTCACCCGCCAGCTGTGACAGGTCCACAGTCCACCTCGCACTGCCATGGGCCCCGGCAGTCCTCTCACATACGACTGTGACCGGGCCCTCCCGGGTGCAGAGCGGGGCGGGCGGCACGTTGTCCCCGGTCGCCTCAAGGACAACAGTCGTAGGCCTCACGGTCACGGTGAGCGTGGTGCCCTGCCAGAGCCCGCGGTACTGCGCATGTGCGTAGGCGTGGACACCCGTAATGCTCGTGTCGCGTCGGAAGAGGCTGTACCGTGTTGGCAGCCTGTCCACACCCTCCGGACAGACCCTGACATGCGTGTCGAATGTCAGGTCTACCGTGGGCAACCCTTCGCGCACGACCCTCAGGCCTGCGGTCGTAAGTCCGACCACGCCCCATGCCGTGCGGGCATAGAACACGGTGCTGTTATCACGTAGTTGTCCCCGGTCTTCGTACAGGGGGAGGTACCCGTCCGGCGGCTCCGGGCTGCATACGTATGTGCTGTAGGGCTGACTGTCCGGTGTGTGCACCTGTTGTGCCACCTGACCTTGGTACGCCCCTCCGACAACTGGGCTGAAGAGCGTCACCAGAAGAAGGACTACCATATGGCGTGCAGTTATTCTTTGCAGCATGGTCTCACCTCGTCTACTGACAGGCCACACAGTTGTGGGCCAGTATGTCCACCATATTTCCGCGCCCGGTACCGGAAAGTCACCAAGTCTGTGGGGCGTGTCTGGTAAGTGGCATGTGCCTGCCAGGCCGTGCGTCCACATACTCTCCTGACCCGGGCAGGTCCGTGTGGGACACGGGGACTGATATACTTGTGGCCCGCTGCTGGGACGGGGCCGTGCGGGGGCCCACTCTACAGTATCACTAGCGCGCAATCTTCCACGTTGGGCCGTCCTTTGTGTCAGCGACGACCACGCCCAGCTCACCGAGGCGCGCCCGGATCCTGTCGGCGGTGGCGTAGTCCTTTGCAGCACGGGCCTCCTCCCGTATTTCGAGGAGCAGTCCTATCAGGCCCTCGACCAGTGCTGCCGCTCCCGCACCCACTGTCTGGGCCCCGCCTGACAGGTCGATACCGAGTACACCCACGACCTCAGTAAGTGCAGCGAGGGCCTCTCTGAGGGTACCGGCACTGCCCACCTCCGGGGCGAGGGTGTTGACGTCCCGGACAAAGGTGAATATCTCCGCCAGCGCACTGGGCGTATTGAAGTCGTCGTCCATGGCGCGTTCAAAGCCCTCCCGCAGCCTGGCAACGGACTCCTTGAGCTCCCTGTCAGACCCCTTGGCCCTGTCACCGGCCTTCTCGAGGACGCGGATCCGGCCCCGCAACAGTTCCGCCGCGTTCCGGAGCCTGTCGAGGGAGTGCTGTGCCTGTTCCAGGGCCGCCTCGTTGAAGTCGAGTGGCTGACGGTAGTGTGCTGAGACCAGGTACAGGCGCACGGCCTGGTGGTCGTGTCTGTCGAGCACCTCGCGTGCGGTGTAGAAGTTGCCCTCCGACTTCGACATCTTCTCCTTGTCAATGGTCAGGAACCCGTTGTGCAGCCAGTACTTGACCGGTGTGTCGATGTTGTACGCCGCCGATGACTGCGCGATCTCGTTCTCGTGGTGTGGGAATATCAGGTCCTGTCCACCACCATGGATGTCGAAGGGCAGGCCGAGGAACCGCGCACCCATTGCCGAACACTCGATGTGCCATCCCGGACGGCCGCGCCCCCACGGGCTCTCCCACGACGGCTCCCCCGGCTTCTCAGCCTTCCACAGTGCAAAGTCACGGGGGTCGCGCTTCTTCTCGTCCACCTCAACCCTCGCCCCGGCGGCCAGCTCGTCCTTGGATATCCTGGACAGGACACCGTACTGCTCGTGTCCGGCCACATCAAAGTAGACGTCTCCGTCCACCACGTACGCTTTCCCGTTGTCCACAATGTGCTGGATCATGTCAATCATATCGTCTATGTGTTCCGTGGCCCGCGGGTTGACGGTGGCGGGCTTGAGGTTCAGCTCCCGGGCTATCCGCAGGTACTCCTCGGTGAACCGGGCGGCCAGCTCCCGCACGGTCGTCCCCTCCTCCCTCGCACGGGCTATCATCTTGTCGTCTATGTCCGTGATGTTCGTCACAAAGGTGACCCGGTAGCCCTTGTACTCAAGGTACCGCCGTATCGTATCGAAGACCGCAAATGAGCGTGCGTTCCCTATGTGCGGGTAGTCGTACACCGTAGGGCCACACACGTACATCCGTACAGTGTTCCCTTGGAGCGGTACGAACTCCTCCTTGCTGCGGGACAGCGTGTTGTACACATACAGTGTCATGCCCCGACCTCTGCACTGTGCCACATAAAAAGGCGTCTGCAATAGTTGCCCACTCTTCCGACCTGTACGACGACACACCCTTCCCCAGACAGGCCGCACACCTCCCGCACAGGCCAGCCCACTCAGTGCATGTGCCGGTGCTGCCGGATGTGTGGTGTGTGTGACATGTACCTATGCACGACGGGCCCTACAGCCGTCGATGAGCCGGAGTGGGACTTGCCGGACTTGAAGGGGGCATGCGCCTCTGCACCACGGGCCCAACAGCAGTGGGCAGGGCCTACAGGTCAGGTATCATGCAGAGGCAAGTGTGGGAGTCCAATGATACGTGGTCGGTCGAGTCAGGACGTGGACCACAGCACAGAGATAGTAGGTGGGAAAAGGAGGTGGAGCCGGCCAGGGGATTTGCACCCCTGTATAACGGATCTGCAGTCCGTCGCGTAGCTACTCCGCCAGACCGGCTTGCACCCCCTGCTCCGCTTGCAGGGCTTAAAATCATATCGGCAATTGTTGCCTGTTTGTGTGGTGTCCTGCCCGCGCCACTCAGCTGCACCGCCGTCGTACACTGGCTGATAGCCGTAGCAGGCGCGTCCAGGGAGAAATAGGTGTGTGGTGGGGCCATGGCGGCCCCACTTGTTGGCTGTCGGTGCCTACAGTCTCTTCTTGCAGAAGAACCAGTCAGCGCAGTCGTAGCCTTCCTGCAGGCGCTTGTCCGCCTCCTCCTTCGTGGTCGGTGGCGGCACTATCACCTCGTCGCCGGGCTTCCAGTTGGCCGGTGTTGCAACCCCGTGCTTGTCGGATGTCTGGAACGCGTCAATGATGCGCAGTATCTCCTCCATGTTGCGGCCGTTGCTCAGTGGGTAGTATATCAGTGCCCGTAGCTTGAACTCAGGGTCGATGAAGAACACCGCACGCACGGCAGCGGTGCTGCTCTGTGCCGGGTGGATCATGCCGTACTTCTTGGCCACGTCCATGGACAGGTCGGCGATTATTGGGAATGGTATCTCCTTGCCGAGCTTCTCCTTGATGGTCTTGAGCCATGCGATGTGGGAGAACACGCTGTCAATGCTGAGGCCCAGCAGCTTCACGTTCCGCTTCTTCAGCTCAGGGTAGATGTCCGCGAACGCCATGAACTCCGTGGTGCACACTGGCGTGAAGTCTGCGGGGTGGCTGAACAGTATCACCCAGCTCCCCTTGGCCCACTGGCTGAACTTGATGACACCAGCCGTGGTCACCGCCTCAAAGTCAGGCACCTCCTCGCCTATCAGGAGCATCCGTTTCTCTTCCTGTGTTTCCATGTTTCTCATCTCGTGGTATGTTTGCCCTTTCTTAGAACTATTCTTATTTAAGTCTTGTTACTAAGACATTGTGGTTCCTTTATACGAAGTCTTATAACATCACGTAAGTGAGTAGGCATACCATGACCGGGCCCACGACGACGATTGCATCGGAACTACGACGGTACGGCTACCGTGCCACTCCTCAACGCATTGCAATCTATGACGCGCTATGGAAGTCGGGTGACCACCCGACAGCCCTTGACATCCACAAGTACGTCGCCATGCGTGATCCCACCATAAGTCTGGGCACAGTATACAATACCCTCAGGCTGTTCGCTGACCTTGGGCTCGTCCGGGAAATGGGGCTGCGCGACGGCTCCACGAGGTACGACCCGAGAGTGGACGGCCACGTGAACCTGATCTGTACACGCTGTGGCTCGGTCGTGGACTTCCATTTTGATGGTGTCAGGGGTCTGAAGGAGGCCATCAGGTCAAAGACGGACTTCACTGTACACTCGGACTCTGTCGAGGTGTATGGCCTGTGTGCCAGCTGCAGCAGGTCGGTGCGCGGTGAGTGACGGCCCGGACACGGGGCCTGTGGCAGATGGACAGGGCGTGCCACGAGTGGCGTTTCCAGTGTCAGTGATGCAGGACTGCTGGCATAGAGTTATCCTTATCACTGCTCCCGTAACTCAGGGTGGCGTGGTGTGCAATGAGAGTCAGGGCAGTGCTCCGTGACATCAACATCCTTGAGATGAAGCCGGGGTCGCGCGAGCGGATCATGGCCACGGTAGAGAAGAACCTCGACCGGACTGTGAACCTGTCCTCTCTGCTCAGAGTGATGGGCCTCAAGCCAGAGGAGCGGCTGAGGCTCTTCGAGTTACTGGAGGGCAGCGACATCCATGTGTGGCTGACACGCATGGGCGAACAGCACATCATCTACATGTCACGCAACGCAATTGCCCCCGAGTTCGACCTGCCCGGGTACCAGTGGCAGTAGGGATGTGGCTGGCATGACAGTGCTCCACGGCCACAGCACCACGCCGCCATAGACTGCTGTCCTGGGCCCACCGGCCACACCGCAGCGGCCCCGGGAGGAGGGACTCCAGCTCTTCTCCGTGTTGGCCACGGAGCCCGCCGGCCACACCACAACGACTCGGTGCAGGGCGCTATCTGTCCGCCGGCGCCTCCATAACTATATTAGTCCATCTCGAGTCCCCGCTGACGTGTCGACCATGTCTGCTCACGCCGCCGCGAGTGGTAGCCGTGTGCGCGGAGCATGGCCAGTACTGGTAGTCCTGGTCGTGCTGTGTGTTGTGACCAGTCGGTCCGTCCCCATGGCGAGTCCTGTGACCACTACAGGCACAGGTGCGTCCGGCCATGTCCGGGCCCAGCTCCCAAGGACAGTGCGCCTTGTTGTTGACTACTCCCACGGTCAGAGGTACGACCCGACGTACTACATGGACGAGCACCTGTGGGACAACCTCATGCTCATGGGGTTTGAGGTCATACTTGCCACGGGCGGGCTCAATGAGACCATACTGGAGGGGGCCGATGCCCTCATGATAGCATCAGTTGTCCAAGAACAGGACATGTTCTCGGTGGCGGAGGTTGCAGCGGTCCAGTCTTGGTTCTCAGAGGGCAACAAGTTCCTGTGGGTGGCCTGCGACTGCGAGCTCAGCGGCGAGCACGTGACAAACACGTCGAATGTGGTGCTGGCTGCTGTCGGCAGCCACGTCTATGGGGAGATTGCGGCAGTGGCAGACCCTGTCCACAACGTTGATGCGAGCTACAGGGTGCTGGTGTCCGATGCGGACCGAGACCCCAGAGTCTTCGCAATGGTCGCGCCACTCACACTGCCAAGTGCGCAGGTCGTAATGCATAGCCCCACACTGGTATATGGGAGTGACAGTACAGACCCGGCCCCCGACGTGGACCCTGTGCCACTTGAGTCGCAGTCCGTCGATGGTGTCTATCCATTGCTGTACTACAGTGCCAACGCCACAGTTCTCGACGCTACACCACCACCGTCCCGTGCACACTCCGATGGTCAGACGGGACCACTCGTGGCCATGACCGCCGAGTTCGGTGCAGGGGCGTCAGGCACCGGTGTGATTGTAGTGTCTGGCAACTCGCCCTACGGCGACTTCATGCCCATGTGCTCCGAGGAATACCGTGGTGTCGCACTCAACGGCCTGGCCCTTGTCAGACAGGTGGTCTACTTCGGTGTCCTCAATGCCCTCGACCCTGACCCACCGGTGATCACTGGGCCTGATGACCTTGCTGTCCCGTATGGCTCTACGGGGAACACGATTTTGTGGACGCTCACGGACGAGTTGCCCGGCGGCTATGAGCTCTTCAGGAATGGGACGCATGTGTTGAGTGGGCCGTGTACGTCGCAGGTCTTCAACCTGAGCGTCGACCTCGACGGTCTTGACCTCGGGACGTACAACTTCACTCTCGTGGTCTGCGACTTCGTCGGGCACACGTCTGTTGACACTGTGATTGTTGAGGTATACTATGACCCGGCCTATGCCGATACCACCCCGCCGTCGGTCTCACAGCCTGACAATGTGACAGTGGCTGTGAACACCAGCGCCTCGGTCGTGTGGGATGTGTCTGACGACCACCCGGCACTCTATGCAGTGTACGTGGACGGGGAGATACTCATAGCCGGGCAATGGAACGCCACTATGGACACTGTCGAGTTCCAACTCGAGGGCCTCGATGTGGGCCTCCACAATGTGACCCTTGTCGTGGTGGACCTGGCCGGCAACCGGGCGTCCAGCACAGTCTGGGTCTCCGTTGTCGAGTCGACAGCTCCCGACCTGGTCTCACTGCTCGTCCAGCAGCTCCCACTCATCATCACCGCTGTGTGTGATGTCACAGTTGTGGCGTTCGGTGCCCTGACAGTCCGGGCCAGACGACGGTCACAGGTGGCGCCGTCAGCCGTACCGCAGAGTGGCAGTGACACGCCCCTTGGAGAGAGCGGTGAGGGGACGCCCCCGGTAGCAGAGTGACACCCCCGTACCGTGCCTGTGGTGACCACGCGGCCATCGGGCCTGCCCCATGAGGTCAGTGGGGGCCGGACAGCAGCCACACCGGGGTCCTGAAGACTTAATACATGTCCCGTGTCTGGGTGGGCCCGGTGATGCGATGGTCTTGTGGCGCCACCGCATGCTACAGTGCGCTGTTGCAGTCCTCTGTGTCATGTGGCTGTCCTTCTGCCCCACGGCTCCTGTCCCCGAGGCCCGGGCGGCGGCTGGGGGTGGCCCGTTGAGGCCAAGTGTTGATGTCCTGTACGAGCACGACCCGATACTGGTGCAGGGCGACGGCGACTTCATAGTCCAGCACTGGTCAGGGTCTGGCACCCCGTCCGACCCCTTCGTAATCGACCGCCTGAACATAACTGTGCCCGGGACGTGCATTGTCATCAAGCACACCCGGGCGCACTTTGTGATCCGTTGCTGCTACCTCGCCTCGCCGGACGGGCCATCGGGAAAGGGAATCGTGTTGGAGGACGTACGGAACGCACGCATCGAGGGCAACAGGGTGGTCAACAAGAGCCAGGGCATCGTGGTCAAGTCCTCTGTCGGCTGTACTGTGAGGGAGGACTACGTCGGGGGCTATGACAGTACGGGGGTCTGGGTGTTCAACTCCCGCGACACCGTGGTCGAGCGCTGCGTCATCGAGGGGCCGTCGAGGGGCACTGTCATCACCGCCTCCTCCTCGGTCACCGTTGCCACCAACACCATAGACACTGCTGGCGTGTCACTGCTCCTCTCCTCGTCAAGCGCGTGCAACCTGACCGGGAACGTGGTCTTCGGTGGTGGCCTGTTTGTCGAGGGGCAAGCAGCCCAACACTATGCCCACACTGTGGAGGGCAACACGGTCAACCGCCGGTCACTGGGCTACTATGTCGGCCTCTACGGGGCTGACATCGATACCAATCCGTGCGGCCAGCTGTTCATTGTCCAGTGTGGCAATTCCCGTTTCTACGGCGGCTGCCTTGACCATGTGGCCATTGGTGTCTACGTCCTTGACTCTTGGAAGTGTACGGTAGAGTCAATCCGCAGTTCGTCCAACGCAAATGCCACCGCCCTGGTCATGCACTCCTATGATATCACACTGGAAGGGGCCCTCGCAAACAGGTCGGGCACGGGCTTCGAGGTCGTCTCGTCTGTGGAGTGTACCATTGCAGGTTCTGAGGCCCTCAACTGCACTGGGACGGGGATCTCGGTTGCCAGCTCGGTGGACACCAGAGTCGTCAACACCACCGCGTTGGGCTGCGCGACAGGGCTGAAGGCCGTGGGCGCCAACGGGACAGAAGTCCGGAACTGTACGTTCAGGGAGAACAGGGGCAGCGGCATCAGTATCGAGTGGTCGGGCGGTGTCCTCGTCACGGACAGCACCACGTTGGGGAATGCCGGCCACGGCACTGAGCTGAAGGCCTGCGAGGACATTGACGTCCTCAACTGTACCAGCTCGTGGAATGGCGGCAACGGCATCTCGCTACTGTACTGTGCGCGGTGCACCGTCAATAGCACGCGTGTCCACGACAACGACGACAACGGCATCCGCATGCGGTGTGTCACCTCCACCGTGCTCTACGACAACGACGTCATGCGCAACGGCGGCTTTGGCATCTACCTCGGTGTGTCGTGCACTGACAACCTGGTCTATGGCAACCGGATTGGTTGGAACACCGTCGCGAATGCTGCCGACTACGGTGCTGACAACTCGTGGGACAACGGTTCCCTCGGGAACTGGTGGGACGACTACACGGGCAGTGGTACCTACGCAATCGGTGGTGCCGCAGGTTCCAACGACAGGTTCCCACACCAGCTCGTGCCCCCTCCCCCTACTGACACTCTTCCCGTAACCATCGACCCTGCGTTGGTACGTGCTGTGTCGGTGGTCAGTGCACTCTCGGTCTCGCTGCTCATAGTCATTGAGGGCTACGCCCGCAGGCACGACCGGACACGCGGGCCACGCCATCACCCTCCAGGGGCCAAGACCGGTACCACCCGCCCAACGACCACGTGAGCACCGACCATGACGGGGGCACCAGACCCGTCCGTACCGTGATACCGGCAACTGTGCACCCCGGGTAGTCCACCGCGACGTACTTTCCTGCAAGGCCCCGCTGCTCAGGACGGGCCCGGTGCGCCACCTGCAAGGTAGCGGCCATGGTCGTGGCACACCCGTCGCACTGTCCCTCTGCGGTGACCACATGGGGTCATATCACATCTGACAGGGGCTGGTCGCGCCCCTTTGACAACCCTTATATGTTAGACGCGTCTAACTCGGCACGTGACTGCTGAGAGGGCCTGTCGACAGCTGTCGGGACGACTGGACCGGTGGTCAGCTCGGGGACACAGGGAGGACACATGACATGGCTACAGGGACAGGCAAGGGCGTCTGCCAGTTGACAGAAGTGCCACCGGGAACGGTGTGCCGACTGGTCGACATCGTCAACGGCAGAAGGACGGCACACCGGTACGGAGTGACACACAGGCCACTGTTCGGACGGCGGCGTCACGGCCCATGTGGGGGTGGTCATGGCCGTTGTGGTGCGGGGCACGGACGACAGCACCGGGACATGCTCACGCGTCTGCTGGACCTGGGCCTCACGCGTGGGAGCATACTCCAGGTGGTCCAGAGCACCTCTGGGGGGCCCGTACTGGTGGAGGTACGTGGTACGCGGATTGCCCTTGGTCACGGCCTTGCGAGGCGGCTGCTTGGTGAGGAGGTGAGCGCCCCGTCATGAGGGTCGACGTCGCGCTGATCGGGAACCCGAACGTGGGCAAGTCGGTGGTGTTCAACAACCTGACCGGTCTGCACCAGCACACGGGCAACTGGCCGGGAAAGACTGTGGAGCGGAAGGAAGGGCACTACACGTACCGTGGCCACGAGTTCCACATCGTCGACCTGCCCGGTGTCTACAGCCTGAGCGCACTGTCCGAGGACGAGCAGGTGGCCCGTGACTACCTGGTGGAGTACCGTCCGGATGTGGTCGTGGACATAGTCAACGCGTCGCAGCTCGCACGCAACCTGTACCTCACCCTGTTGCTCATCGAGCTGCAACTGAACCTCGTGGTCGCCCTGAACATGTACGACATCGTGGAGTCCAGGGGTGACCACATCGATGTGGACGCGCTGTCCAGACGGCTCGGCGCTCCCGTCGTAGTCACCACCGCCACCAAGAAGGCCGGCATGGAAGAGCTCAAGGAGGCAATAC
>JALVPN010000158.1:0-1692 GCA_027031765.1 Promethearchaeota archaeon
GGTCCCTGACTGAGCGGCACAGTCGGCCTGACCATCACTGTACCCGTCCTGATAGCCTGTCGAGTTGCCTGCATCATAGCCATCTGTGTAGCCATTGTCATACCCCGTGGCGTTGCCGTTGGCGAACCCGTGCTCGTAAGATGTGGGGTCGTCACCGATGATGACCGCAACCGATGCCTGTCCGACGTTCCCCTTGGAGTCAGTTGCCGTCACAGTTATGGTGTGCATCCCCTCCGTCATGGCAGCCCATGTATAGTTCCTGGAGTCCAGCGGGATGGGGAAGTGGTATTCGTCGACGTAGAAGTCAAGGCTTGCGAGCTGGATGTCCTCGTCAACGGTGAACGTTATGTTCACTGCTCCGACGTCGAACCTGTCACCAGGTCCAGGTGAGAGTATCTCTACCAGCGGCGGTATGTCGTCAATGACATCCATTGAGAGCGTGAATGGTCCAAGACCGGAAACCAATAGCGTGACAATCCCTGACTCTCGGGCCGTGTACGTGATGACTGTGTGCATGGAACCGCCATAGCCTGCGTGCGCCCATACGTCTATCGGATCGTTGACCAGCCTGCCGTCCAGAATGCCATCCGACAGGCTCTCGCCGATGACGATGATACCGCCATACTTCACCGAGAGCACGTTCTCAAACGGGCTCAGGCCCTGCTGGTCGAAGACAATAGCACTGACCCCAGCACTCTCCTCTGTCACTGACAGGTCAAGCACGTAGTTGTAGCCCGCGGAAACATTCATGCTGAGGCACTTGAAGTCACCCGCGTCCAATGTCCCCTGGACCGTGCTCCCAAGGTCATAGTCGTCCGGTCCCGTTACCCACCATACCAGGCCCACCTCGTCTGCATCGGATGCGTACGCGTAGTCCGACACTGCCACGGTGAACTGTGCCGTACAATTGCTGACCGCAACCGCATTGATATACACGCTATCGTTGGTGTTGACGAATGTGTCAGTGGACACTGAGAACGCGTTCGAGCTCACAAGGGGAGGACTAGACAACTGCGGCCAGCCCACCCGGTTGGCGGGGTCGAGGACAAGCTGGGCGTAGACCGCAGAAGCGTTCCATGGTCCATCGGGCCAGACTACGGCATGGAAGACCTCACCAGACCTGAGGGGCACAGCATACGTCCGTGTTGTCGGGTTGTCCCCAGTGAACTCAATGCTGCTCAATGTCGTTGGCAACGTTGGAACCCGCCTCCCATTGAAGTGTACTGTGAAGCTGATGTTTGACGAGTGTTGTCCGGCTGTTGGGACTGCCACGAAGTACATGTACAAGGTGTGGAGCGGTCTGAGGGGCGAGTCCGCTACAACTCCCGGCGCAAAGGTGCCTACATGCTCTCCATTGAGTTCCTGTGCTATGCAGCCCACGTACTGGTATACCACAGCGCCTGACGAGCCCCGCAGACCGTCGAATGGCGCCGTCTGGGGAGGGCTCAGGGAACGCAGGGCACTCATGTCTCTCCAGGAGAAGGTTTCAGTCTCCGTTCCTGAGTCGACTGTTGTCGTTGAAGCCCCGAGATAGAGCTCAAGTCCCGCATAGTCGTAGGCCATGACCGTCCAGTTCGTGCCCCCGAGTCCGTCGACGTACGCATCGTATAGTCGGCCAGTGTCCAATGACACCGCCAGCCAAGCTGGATCCGTGTCCTCCGCGAGGGTGAGCTCGACGGTGCTGTTCTCAGC
>JALVPN010000158.1:1702-3786 GCA_027031765.1 Promethearchaeota archaeon
GTTCTCAGCAAGGGCGGTGGCCTCGACATTAGACATCGTGACCGATATGTTCAGCGAGGCATTCAGGAACTCAATGCCGGTGGCCGTGAAGTACAGGATATAGTGTCCAGCGGGGAACTCGTACAGCTCCCACGTACCGTCAGCAACACTGTGATGCATGGGACCTGGGGCGACATAGACTGACGGGTTCCAGTAGACCCCCACTTGTGAGTACTTCCCATGGGCAAGGTCGACCAGCTTCGTCTTGCCGACGGGCCACACCCAGCCTCCCCCATACCCCCCGGTCACGTCGTAAGTAAGTGTCGCAAGCAGGGACACATTCACTACCATGTCCGAGGGGATCTCAAAGTCAACTGCTTGATAGGCCCCGTCCTCCGCGAAGCCCAGGCCCTGCGAGATGCCGACACCTCCAGGTTGCGCGTCGGAGAATGAGAACACCTCTGTGACATTGGCGGTCACGGCGACCACATCGGCCGGGTGGAATGAGGCCAACACGAAGTCGAAGATCAGGTATCCCTGATGGACGAGCTCAGCCTCCTTGTTGAACTGCCTGAACTCGTCCTGCTCCAGCGAGAACGTGTCCGTGAAAACCACGGCCGAAGAGGGCACCTCATCAGGAAACGGCAGTGCCAGCTGCGAACCTCCCTCCAGGACTCTCATCGCGAGCGTCGGGCGCTCGCCCTTGGCAACGAGGGCCTCTGCACGGTACTGCATCTGATAGACTCCCGGGTCTGTGATGCGGGCTACCAGGACTGCGCGGTCGTTTCCGACAGTGAGATTGAACGATGCCGTTTCTCCAACATCTATGTTCTCAGTCATCGGTGCGGCCCCGGTGCTGGGGCGCGGTCCCGGGACTTTCAGGTCTGCAGACTGCGTCGGGCCTGCCAATGGCACCAATAGCGCCACCATGAGGACCCCGACAATGATGACTCCAAATCTCATCACAACTCCTCCGGTCATGCCGGTTGCCATCCCACTCCTAATCCCCCAATGGGCCAGCTGCAACATCAGCCTGTCTGCGGCTGAGGATATAGGTCTTTCGAGAAACGCTTTCATAGACCTGAACTCTGACCAATGGGGCTAGTCTGAGTCCTTTGATTCGCGCTTCGACCAGTCTGGGCAGAGTCCGTGGGTTGCCCGAAAACTTGAACGGTGCCCAGTTGCGTGACGGGCCGTTGAACTCCAGCTCCTCGAATACTGCACCTACTTGGTCTGTCGGTGCAAGCATGGGCCATTCATTGACAACCACTTTCTCAGGGTCTTCGCCGTGTGAAACCTCTTCCTTGCATTCCTCTAGAGTTCACCGCCTGCGTACTTGCCATCGATGCACCTGGGCGGTCGGAGCCAAATGATGGCACTCTGAAAGCCGCCGTCGGGGATGGGTGCCAGCCTCTTGAGATGACAACGTACCTCTTACGGATTCTGAACGCTCGGGGGCATCCAAGTTGACTGTGACCTTGAGTATTGCCAGCTCCCCCTCATTCTTGACCTTCACGGCCATCTTCAAGCCATCGGACATCGCATGGGGACATCGCCTACAACATCGTGGCACCGCAACTCGTGCCCCCCGTACCCATGCTAGTACCCCATCTCGCTCGCTGACGCCCAGTCCGCTCCGGCTCCTGATGAGCACTGTTCAGATGGGATTGAATCTGAGATGGTGCCAGCGGCGCTCCATTCAGTTTTGGGGTGGTCTGCACTCCTCCCTTGACTTTTCTCGGGCCTGCTCCAAGCTCAACAGTTCTGACCTCACCCACCGTCCTGTTGTTGAGTACTGCCTGAATGGTCTGACCCTGACGTATCTGTCTATCTTCCGTTTCATTTCGCGGTAGCTCCTCTCCGCTTCTTCAATCCGTGTCCTTCTCTGCGTCTGCAACGTGAACCCCCTTCTAGCTCCCGTCTTCAACATATCTCACAAAGAACGAGTCCTTTGCGTTCTCAATCACCTTGGCAATGCCGTTGTGAGAAACATACCCCTCTAGCCTGACATGCATTTCGTAGAGAGGCTTCCACTTGTTCTCTCTGACATCCACAGGTTCGACTCGAAGGCCACACTCCAAGGCATCTTTTGCGTAGATTGGACG
>JALVPN010000159.1 GCA_027031765.1 Promethearchaeota archaeon
GTCTGTATGCTGACCTTCAAGATGCGCAGGTCCTCGTCAGGACACGCACTGTCACGGCGGAAGAGCTCCTGAAGGAGTACAACGTGGGCCCCGAAGGAGAGACCCTGTTGGTAGCAGGTGCGAGGGCATTCATACGCAAGCCGTTCACCACGTACGACCTCATTGACACCCTGAGAAAGGTGGCGCCAGTACTGAGGCGGCAATGAGGAACACCATGACACGCCCGCCACGAGTCCGACGGGGGTGACAGCTGTGGCAACCAGCTCGTCGTGCACATGACAGGCCCCCAGTGTGGTGGGACGAGCGTCAGTCCACCACCCAGTAACTGCACATCATCTTACTCGGGAATTCGCGTCTCAGGAAACACGCTGATGCCATGGTCAGTAATCTTGAATATCACGGGCCTCATCGAGTGGGATGCGCCACGCATCTTCATTACACGCATTGTCCTGATGTAGTCGCCTGAGACGTACAAGGTGTCGAGGACGATGACAGTATCACAGATGAAGTACGGCATCTCATCGATATCTGCTAGTGAGAACGACCTGAGCTCGTGTGTGAGTAGCACCGTGGCGTCATCGTAGGCCAACTCCCTGATGAACCCGTAGATCATCTGTCTGACCTCAAGTCGCCGCCCCGCAAGCTCAAGAAGGGGTCCAAGACCGTCCACCACAATCCGGGTCGCTTTCAGCTCCGAGGCACTCTTGCGGACAAGACTTGCCAGCCGCGACATAGTGAATGGCTGCTCGCGGAACAGTGGGTGGTCGAACCCGATGACGTACTCGTATCCAGACTCCCTCGGTACAAGGTCGAACGTGCCACTCAGGATCTGGAGCATCCCCCCATCAACTGCCGGTCGTGCGTCCCAGCCGAGTTCGGCCATGTCGTCGACTATCAGCTTTGAGGACTGGTCAAGAGAGACCAGGACAGCCGGCTCGCCCGCTTCAATCCCTGAGAACATGAAGTGCCATGTCAGGATGCTCTTGCCGGTGCCAGGCCCGCCGGCCACAAGGACGGTCCGGCCCTTCAAGTAGCCTCCACCGAGTAGGACATCTAGGCCTGCCACCCCGCTCGTCACACGTTGCTTCGGCACACACTATCCCCCGAATCGGTGCGCCGGCACAGGATTTATGTCTGTTGGATGCGCGACGGTGACCTGTTGGCCCTGGATGCGGGACAACACACGGGCCACACAGTACATAGCAGCGCAGGACAATCACGGACAGCGACACACGGCCCCACAGTCATCACGTGCTCAGTCGGAGCAGTGGCAGGGATGCGGCACACAGAGCGGGGCCATGATAAGGGAGCGACACGTATGTGCCGGGACCACGTGGCACTCTCCATCCTGACCGCTCTCAGCTCTGGTTGCAGGAGGCGCGGGGGAGTGGTAGAGAGGTCGGCAAGATGACTAGACTAGACCATTGACTGTCGGATGGTAGTCGGGTCACGGATGTTTCGACATGCATGACCACTAGAACTAATAGTGGCCGACGCCACAATGAGGATGAAGAAGTCCGAGGTGTGCACAAGGCTGAGGAGACCATGTCACAGCAACAATCGTTGATGGTGAGAGGATGAGAGAGAGCCCCATAGTCTCGGAGTTCAAGATGTATGAGCATGGCCTCGAACCGGCTGAGAGGGAGGAAATCGCACGGAGGCTAGTGCTCGTGCCCAGCCTTGATGTCGACCGGTTCCGGGCGTTCACAGACGTGCTCGCTGAGTATGTGGGCAGCGGGGAGTGGAAGAGTAAGAGCAACGCGTTCCTCTCCATGGCTGCAAAGGCCTGTTACCTGAGGGGGATGTATGGTTACAACCAGATCCTCGCAAGGGGTACAAGTAACCTCGCGTGCAAGGGCTACGCCGCTGCAGCCTATTGCAGACAGAGCTTCGACCCCCGGTGGCTCAACAACCTCCGTACATACGTCAACCAGACATGGCAGTCCAAAGACCTCGTCGCATTTGCCGAGCTCAGTGGTCAGCTGGCGAAGGTGCTCGTCGACCTCGGCTATGCCGAGCACTCGAAGCAAGTGGCGACTGAGAGCATTGACAAGGTACTGAAGGCAACCGCAGGCGACACGACGCTACGTGAGAGCGTGGAACGTGCACTCCTCAGGCCCAAGACAGTCCTGGCATACATCTCTGGGACGGCCGAGTCCCTCGAAGATGCGATGGTTAGGCTCGATGAGGCCCACGAGGCGGCGAAGGCACTAGACCACCGCCTTGCCGAGACAGACGCGACGTTCTACAGGTCGAGGCTCCTATACGAGTTCGGTGAGTACTCGAAAGCCACAGAACTTGTGAAGGCCGCGTACGCCGTGTACGAGCGCATGGGCTACTTGGAAGGGGTGGCCGAGTCGGGGAACCTGCTTGGCATCCTGCTCATGCACACCGGCGAACTGCAAGAGGCCCGCGATGTATACGAGGACATAATGATAATCCAGCACCAGCTCAACAACCAGTTCGGACTTGCCAATAGCCTCATCAACGTTGGTGAGATTGACAGGATGCTTGGCCAGTTCGAGCAGATGGAGTCCTACAACAGGCGCGCCCTTGAAATCAGTCAGGAGGCAGAGTTCGTCCGGGGGATGACGATTGCAAACATCAACCTTGGCGATGTGGCCCTACGAAAGGGTGACCTCGATGGTGCCATCCAGCACTACCAGACGAGTATCGACCTGGCTGCAAAGTCGGGTCTCAAACACCTACTCATCGATTCCTACGTCATGCTTGGCGACGCGTTCCTCTTGAAGCAGGACCTGAAGAGCGCCGTGGACTGCTATTCCAAGGCCGGCGAGGTGTCACAGAGCGTAGACAGTCTGATTGACGAGTTCAACGCGAGGGTCAGCACGGTGGTGGCGTACAGGTGTGCCGAACAGGAACCACCAGAGCACCTCGTGCGTGGACTCCTCGACACCCTCGGAGGACCCGACAAATGGAGGGCATCTGGGACACCACTGCGCATGAGGGATGTCCGACGGAAGATACTGGGAGACCGCAGCATCGAGGGGAACCTGTGCATTTTCTTTCAGGCCGACATGAACTTCCAGTGCCGTGTTGACCGAATGACCCTGCGGAAAGAGTGCTTTGGGAACTTGTTCTGGAAGGCCCAACTGTGTACGTACTTCCTCGACTTCATAGAGTACCTTGGCAAGCGGGCAGCAGCAGGCAACGCCGGTGAGTAGGGGCTCAAACAGTTATCAGTCCTCTGGAACACCATTGAGCGGCCACGTCTGCGTACCACTTGCGTTGCCATCATGTCACCAGTGGCTATCCCAGCCAACATCCTACATGAGAAGGGGGACAGGACGAGGACCGCAGACAAGAGTGCTCTGTCCTACACAGGGCCCGCACCAGACTCGCACCGGACAATTGTCACTCTGCAGTAGCTCGTGTGTCCACGGACACCACGGGCAGCACCTACCGGGACCGCCCCGACACCGCTGTGCACGGGGACGCTATCTGCCCCGTCAACCCGCAACACGTTAATAAGGCGCGTAGAGGCAATCTCTACCGGTGCGAGGTAGTCCGAATGAGTACGGAAGGCGTGATACCCCAAGAAACACGGGGTATCCTGGCCTTAGACGGGGCAAGCATAACGCTGGTCACAGGTGCATCTGGTACTGGCAAGTCCATGCTCGCCCAGGAGGTCCTGCTCGCCTTCAAGGACGCGGTCCTCGTCCAGACAGACTCTGAGGGGTCGCCATCAGTAGTAGGCAGCCGTCCCGATGGCCTTGACGGACG
>JALVPN010000160.1 GCA_027031765.1 Promethearchaeota archaeon
GACAGCACTCAGGGGTGTCGAGGACCCCGAAGAAAAACGACGTATCATAGCCGAGATGTTCATCCGCGTGTTCGAAGAGAAGGCACGACAGCTCGAAGAGGAGTACGGCAAGTTCGACTTCCTCGGACAGGGGACAATCTACCCGGACAGGGTCGAGAGCGCGGCCACGGGCAAGTCGACAGCAGTGATAAAGAGCCATCACAATGTCAGGCTCCCTGACTGGATGCGCCTCGAAGTGGTGGAGCCGCTGCGCGACCTGTACAAGGACGAGGTGCGAGAGCTCGGCCTCTCACTCGGCATCCCGGAGCACCTCATCCGCAGGCAGCCCTTCCCGGGGCCCTCTCTGGCCATCAGGATTGGCGGGGAGGTGACACGAGCACAGCTTGAGATACTGAGGCACGCGGATGCGCTCCTCAACGAGGAGCTCAGGCAGAGCCCGGTCTACCCCTCAATATGGCAGTCGTTCTGCGTGCTGTTGCCTGTCCGTTCGGTCGGTGTCATGGGCGACGAGAGGACGTTCGAGCAGGTGGTGGTCATCCGCGTGGTCGAGAGTAGGGACGCCATGACAGCAGCTGTCGTACCCCTCGACTGGGAGCTACTGCTCAGGGTGGCGTCGCGGATCGTGAACGAAGTGGCCGGCGTGAACAGGGTCGTATACGACCTCACATCGAAACCACCGGGCACAATCGAGTGGTACTGACATCCAGCCCTGTGGCACGGACACTGGGGCATATGCCCACAATCTCACTGTTGCCGGCACCAGCGCTGACCGGTCCGTGTGCGACCAGAAACCGGTGCGTATGACCAGACCTGTCAAGACCTGTGGCGCACCAGCAGAGCACCAGAAAACGTAATCAGTCGGGAAAGCGACACTCTGTCACTGGCTACTTGGACGAAGAAAAGATGGAGATCACAACTGAAGACCCCCGGGTACGGGTCCTTGGCGGCACGACTCTCACTGGCTGTGGGGGCAAGCCCGGCTGGGTATCACACATTGTCGTCGGTGACGACTACGTCTACACTGCGACCGCGGACACTGTGGAGGTCTGGGACAAGGACTCTCTTGGACTGGCTGCTGTGCTCCAATGGGACAAAGAGAAGGGTTCAGGGGTCAGTGCTCTTGCCGCGTGCCGTGACTTTGTCTACTGTGGGATGCACAACGGGACCGTAAGGGTATGGGAGAAGCGCTCGTGGGAGGAGGCGGCAGTCCTCAAGGGGCACTTCTCAAAGATATGCGGTCTGGCGGCTGACGGGAAGTACCTCTATTCCGGGAGCAGCAACAAGCTCGTCGTGTGGAAGAAGAAGAAATGGGAGGTCATCTGGCAGACCGAACAGCCGTACCTGTGTACTGCCGGACTACTCGTCGACAAGAAGACAATATACACTGCTTCCAGCAGCAGCATGACCATATGGAAGAAGGGCTCCTTTAAGGAGGTGGGCGCCTTTCATGCCGGTCGGGGGATTGTGGCAGTCGCACATGACAAGAAGTACATCTATGCAGGCAGCAGGTCGGACGAGATCCGGGTGATACGGAAAGGGACATGGGAAGAGGTGGCCACCATCACGGGTCGGTCCGCCGATGTGGTGACCATCCATGTTGACGACCGCTGGCTGTATGCGGCGTATGGGGATGGCACTCTGGTGGGCTGGCGGAAAGGCGACTGGGGACAGGGCACAGTGGTCGACAGGGCCGATAACGGCAAGCTCGCCCTCGCAAGCGACGACGAGAGGCTCTACTGTGGTTCCGTGAGGGATGGTGTGGACATCTGGCGGAAGAGCGACTCCGCACCGTCAGGGAGGTACAGTTGCGATGGCAAGATGGAGATGGTGGCAACAGATGGGGAGTACCTGGTCGCACTGATCCGTGAGGAGCTACGTGTCATTGATGGCAAGAGGCTCAAAGAAGTGGCCACCGTGACCTCACCCGACCGTGTCTGGAGACTGGCAGCCCACGACAAGTCCATCTACGTTGCCACAAGCATGGGCGGGGTCAGGGTGTGGAGAGTGGGGAAGTCACATGAGGAGGCCGCCCTCGTCGGACGCCCCCACGGAAGGGTCAATGCGATGGCCTTTGACAATGACCGCATGTACTGTGCCATTGGCAATGGGACGGTCGTGGTGTGGAGCTACGGGGACTGGCAAGAACAGGCCTCCTTTGAGGTGCCCAGCACACCGTACTCGATGGTCGTCGATGACCAGCACATCTACGTCGGGTGCAGCGGGGGTACGATTGATGTCAGGCGCAGGGACACCCTTGACCGAGTGACCGTAGTCGAGGGACTACGAGGCGATGTCGACCACCTCGCGGTAGATGACGAGTTCCTGTACGCAGGCTGTAGGAGCAGCGTCTACGCAGTCCACAAGGACACATGGGAGCTGGAGACCGTCTGGGACTCGGCGGAGAGCATCGGCGGCATCATGGTACATGACGGGCTGCTGTACTGCACCGACCGCGGAGACCATGTGGTACTTGCCTGGCGCCGCGGTGACTGGGAACGGCCTATGACAGGCGTCGCGTGTAGGGGTCTCTTTGCTGCCCTTCCTGTGAAGGGAGCAGTCCTTGTTGTCAGCGAGGGAGCGGTTGTGCGGTGGCGTCTGGGGCCATGGGAGAGGTCGCCACGCCCACCAGGTCACCCGGCATGGGTCGCGGGACTTGCCACTGACGACCAGCATGTGTACGTCGGCGCGGGCCAGAGCGTCACACTCTGGTCCAAGGACTCGTGGGAGCCCGCACCGCACGGCATCGTACCACAGGGCAAGGTCGTAGCACTCGCTGTTGGGAACGGGTATGTTGCGTGTGGGATATCTAACGGCAATGCCATAGAGCTCTGGCGGACAGACGACTGGAGCATGACCGCCCGTTTCCGTTTCCACGACCGGACAATAAAACAGATGGCCATGGACGACCAGTTCCTCTACTCAGCGTCAGGGGACTGGAGCGTCGGAGTCGTCAGCACCCGTGGGAGACCTGAGAGGGTGGTCAGGCTCCGGCTGCAAAAGGGGGAATGGGCAGTCTCTGTCCACTCGGACGGCAAGTACCTGTACGTGGGAGCGGGAAACAACACCGTGCAAATCCGGGAAGTGGGCGAGTGGGAACAGGTGACGGAGCTTGGAGGACACGAGGACTGGTGCGTCGCACTGACGTCCACCGACGAGCTGCTGTTCACGGGCTCCTGGGACGGCTCGGTCAGGGTCTGGAAAAAAGACACGTGGGAGCAGGTCGCTGCAATCAGCACGGGCTCCAGAGTCCTCAGCCTGCAGTCTGACGAGCAGTTCATCTACGCCGGGCTCGACGACCACACGGTGTGCGTCTGGCGCATCGGGACATGGGAGAGAGTGGCTGTCCTGAAGGGGCACATCGCAGGGGTGAAGGCCTTGGCACATGACAGTGCGGCACTGTACTCAGGGGCTGCAGACAGGTGGGTCATGGTCTGGCCCAAGTCACTGTGGACATAGCCAGACGGCGGGAGTCCCTCTCCAAGTGCACGGACCAGCAATGAGCAGACTGACAGTACCATCACGACCCCGCCCCCACCAAGTACCCAGACGGGGCGGCATGCAACACGCCCACACCCAGGTCCAGTCCACAGGGGTCGGCAGTGGCACAGGCACCGCTGGGACTGTCTTCACACTGTGCGTGCCAGTCTACCCGTCCGGCACACTGTCTGACGGTAGGCCCTCAGAGACTGGGGCAGGCATAGGGGTCAGTACCGGCGATACGTGT
>JALVPN010000161.1:0-8775 GCA_027031765.1 Promethearchaeota archaeon
CATATACGATGTTGTTCATGATCAGGGACAGCAAGCCACTGGGGAGGTCAGTCCGTTGGAACGTGAATGAAAACGTCGTTTCATGAGTGCTAGCATTCTTGCTGGTGACGCCATAGTGTGCAATCACACCGTCCCTCGTGTAGTATCTTGCAACAACCGAGTAGTCCACACCGCCCGAACTGCCATCTCTTTCGTACACGAGAAAGCCGCCCGAGAGTTTGACGTCAGCTTTTGAGCTCATAGCATCGGCTGCGAGTTCACGTAGGAGCGTCCAGTTGCCCACTGGCATCACGAGCGTAGTGGTGAAATCTGTGAGGGGGAGGAAGAGAAAGCTAACGAGCCCAATGCTTGAGCCGTTCTTCCATCTGAGGTCGACCATAACCCCCGGGAGGTCAGTCCAGTCGTTCATAACATTGGGAATCGCCGGCAGTTGATCGATGCGCACGTAAGCCTCCTCGTGAATCTCCTTGCTGACCTCGCTGCCGGACAGGTCAATCGTGTAGTTGAACTGGTCGTTCTCATCAACGCCCCATTCGAGGCCCTGAGACGTGGCTGCGAAGGCCGATGGCATCAGCATGATGGCGATGATACCAAGGGCCAACATAGATGTGGCGATACGTTTCATAGCAGGTTCTCCTGTGTTGAGTATTACTCCGTGTAGACTACGTGAGTACAAAAGCCCTTCGCTTTCGGGACCGGTAGCATATGCAGTCCCGTACAAGGCACAGACACCCGACCGACCGGCTGGCGCACCGTGTGGCATGCCACTGCTCACGTCCCGACTGCGAGCCTAGGGCGGTGTCCAGATGACAGGGTCTGAGCACTCATTGGCCGGATTGGACAACGTTTTGAGCACCGGTCGTAGACTGCCATACCAAATGCAGGGGCTCTCAGACGACCTGACATACGACGGCCCCCTCTTCGATGCACACACTCATGTCGTGGAGAGGGAGTACCTAGCCCTCCTCGTGCGGACAGGTATCAAGTACGGTGTGGAGCGTGCGCTCGTGGTGTTGCACGGCCACACACCGCACGACATCTCCAGGGAGCACCCCGGGAGATTCGTCTTTGCGCGGTACTTTACGGGCTGGTCGCTGTTCGGGGGTGAGGTGGACAGCCAGCTGGCACTGGTGAGGGACATGGCAGAAGAGGGCTACGCAGTTGCCAAGGTGCACTTTGCCCCGGTCTGGCACGACAGGCTCGGGGGCGAGGACGTGCCACCGATTGACAGCCCCGTCCTTGACAGCTTCTTCGAATCCCTGCGAGACCTGGAAATCCCGGTCGTCGTACATGTGGCCGACCCGGACACCTACTTCGCGACCCGATATAGAAACACATCCGTCTATGGTACAAAGGACCAGCACATCGCAGACTTTGAACACCGCCTCGACAGGACTCCCGGTCTCAGGGTGCAGGCCGCCCATCTTGCCGCACAGCCGGAGCCAAGGTGGCTGCCGCACCTTGATGTCATGCTCTCACGATGGCCGCACCTGTACGTAGACACGAGTTCGGCCAGGTGGATGGCCCGTGAACTGAGCAAGGACCCTACAGCAGCCAGGAGGCTGTTGATACGTCACAGCAAGCGAGTACTGTTTGGGACGGACTGCGTGACAAGGTCGGCAGACCCTTCATACTATGAGGGCAGATACCTTGCCCTGCGCCTGCTCTTCGAGTCCCAAGTCAGACATGTCCCCCTACCGTTTCCAGACCCAGACACTCAGGACTGCGGAGGGACCTTCATCAACGGACTCGGGCTACCCGACAGCGTCCTTGACCGCATCTACTGGCTGAACGCACTCGGGCTCTATGGTCTTGACGGGTAGATGGTAGCACGGTGGCGGCCTGGCTGCTCCGTGCGGCACGAGTCCACGGACAGGGACGAAGACGGCAGGTGGGACCATTCTCGACAGTACTAGACACGGGGACTGTGACCTTGAACGACGCCCCCTGACGTCAGTCGCTTGGCACGCGGCCACCGACTCTCAGCTCAGTCCCGGCCAGCTTGAGCAGGTCACGCACCACATTGAGGCTGACCCCTCCAGACCGCTCGCTCACATTGAACAGGCGTTCCTTGGCATCGTCCGGAATACCCTTGCCGTTGTCTGCTATGACCACGGTGAAGTGTCTCCCTTCTTCCGAGATAGAGGCCCACTTCCTTTTCGTCCGGTGTGTTGCGGCCACAGCTGTCATCGAGGAACGCGTCCCAGAGGCCGTCGGCCAACGGACTGATCTTGACGGGTGTGGTGTCGACTGTCACAGAGGGGTCAACTCGCACCTCTGGGTGCTGAGTCCCGAACCGCGCGACCGCCTCTTCAAGAGGAGGCGCTGCAGGTCCAGTTCTTCAAGCTTGGTCGCCCGCGCGGTACGTAGCAGGCCCACCTGCATGACGATGTGTTGACAGGCACTGACCGCCTCCTCCGCAATCTCGACGGCATGGAGCACCTCGTCAATGACACCGGGCCGGCATGCAAGTGAAAGACCCCCAGTGACCGCCCGGAGCTGGTCTGCAATGTCGTAGAGGAGCAGGTGGTGGCAGAAGGTTGCCCTCTCGTTTGCGTCTCTCAGCTCCTCCTCAGCCATCCCCCGTGCCGTCAGGTCCCGCATCGCAAGGGCCAGGTCGGCCACCCCTCCATCAGGCGCATGTGTTCTCGTGATGCGGGTTTCTACCGGGAGCAAATCACCGTCCCGCCGGCGGAGGGCCAGCTCCAGGAGTCCAGGGCTGGACAGTGCATCCATCTGTTCCTGGTCAACGACACGACGGGCCCACTCCGGGTCGTCTGCGGACACCAGCACGGAGAGGATGCCCGTACCCACACCCTCGTCACTCGTACGAGGAGTGTCTGGAGCATGCTGGCAACGGGCATCACTGACACGAAGGACGCCACACAGAGGACACGGATTGTGCTGCACGCGACGATACCTCACAGGCCCCAGAAACGGTAGCGCACCATCGAGAGTGTGACGGACAGCGGGAGTAGAATCCCTGCGGGGACAGACGGGCGGGACAACATGGTTGACTGTTTGAACTAGCCCTGCATCCGCCATGTTACGCTGCCCTATACGGAGTGCTCCGGGAAGAGGCGTCACGTGCCAGGGTCAATGTGGCACCTCACGGGCGCGTGCCAGCAGTCACACTAGATGTGACCCGTCCGCGTCAAGACCGCGAGTTGCCGGTGCGGCGGGCATGGTCTACGCGTCGTGCAATCCCGGGTTGGGTCATCCGTTCTGGCGACAGCGCCTCGTCAAGCGTTTCCTCGTCAAGAAGGCCCTCCTCAAGGACAATTTCCCGGATGGGACGGCCGGTCTCAAGTGCAATCTTGGCCACCCTGGACGCTGCCTTGTAGCCGATAAGAGGGTTCAGTGCTGTCACAAGGCCGACACTCTTGTGTACGACGTCGAGGCCGCGCGTGTTCGGTCTGATCCCCCTGACGCACTTCTCGGTGAAGATTGGGATGGCATTCTTGAGGACCTTGAGGGCCTGGAAGAAGTTGTAGGCAATCAGTGGCTCGAAGGCGTTCAACTCGAGCTGTCCTGACTGGGCCGCCATAGTAATGACGAGGTCGTGGCCTATCGCCTGCAGTGCACACTGGGTGACCATCTCGCAGATTACAGGGTTGACCTTTCCAGGCATGATTGACGAGCCTGGCTGGACGGGTGGGAGTACGATCTCGTGGAACCCGCCCACAGGGCCTGATGAGAGGAGGATGAGGTCGCCGCATATCTTTGCGAGGTTGGTCGCAAGGACACGGAGGAGGCCGGATGCATGCACGAACTCGTCTGCATTTTGCGTGTCGTCAATCAGGTTGTCTGCGGTCCTGAGGTCCTTCAGGCCCGTCACCTCACGCAGGTGTTTCTCGGCGAGCTCGATGTACCTCGGGTCGGCGTTGAGACCCGTACCGATGGCCGTGGCACCGATGTTGTGGGTCTCTAGTACGTCAATTGCCCCACCAATACGCCTCAGGTCACGGCGCAGACACGCTGCCCAGGCCGAGAACTCCTGTCCCAGGGTGATTGGTACCGCGTCCTGCATCTCCGTGCGTCCCAGTTTGAGGATGTCCTTGAACTCGTCGGCCTTCTCGTCCAGGGCCTGTACGAGGGCCTCCAGGCGTGTGTACAGGTCACGCAGGCCATAGATTGTAGCAATCTTGATTGCCGTTGGGTAGACATCATTGGTGCTCTGCGACATGTTCACGTGGTCGTTGGCACTGATAGGTTGCTGCGAGTTGCGTGGATGGCCGAGGATCTCATTGGCACGCGACGCAATGACCTCGTTCACGTTCATGTTGGTGGAGGTACCGGCGCCCCCCTGTAGCATGTCAACCACGAACTGGTCTTCGAGCTTGCCTGCTATCACCTCGTCACATGCCTGGACAATGGCGTCTGCATAGTCTTCCTGCAGCAGGCCCAGGTCACGGTTGGCAAGTGCGCACGCCTTCTTCACCATGGCCATGGCGGTAACAAGCGTTGAGTAGTTGTACAGGCAGACCTTGGACACGCCAAAGTTCTCCATTGCACGGAGGGTCTGGACTCCCCAGTACGCGTCCTTTGGCACATTGCGTGTACCGAGCAGGTCACCCTCTTCCCGGAACTGCTGTTCGTCAGCGGACATAGGGAAATCACCCGCCCACTGAAGGACCCACAGACAGACTTGAAGTCTTCTACGATGTAGTCCAACATGAGGTGCGCTCTCTCTGACACGGTCTTTGACCTGGGAGAAGGTGCAGCGGCATTCCTGTTGACATGACCCTGGCAGCCACTGGAAAGGCACCGCCCTAGGGGACAAGAGACCCATCACCACATGGGAGTGGGTCATTTCCCACCGGGTAGTCAACCTTATCAGGGACGCTGAGAGATAGTAGCGGGTTCATTCCAATGCCTAGGAATACTTGCACGCTCTTTCTTGTGCTTGTTCTGCTGCTGATGTCAGTCCCAGTCCTCCCGACTGGACGGCACATCTCTCAGGACGCGTATTCGGAAGGGCGCGAGACTCAGGACATCCCGGCAGACCTTGCACAGCGAGTGTTCAGGGTTGCCGTGTATGCGCAGGACAACACGACACTGCCAGCATATGCTACGGCAGGAGTGCAACTGACTGCCAACTACGAGAACGTAGCCAGTATCCTGGAGGACGCGGGGTACAGCGTGACGCTCATCACTGACGACATGATACTGGCACACAGGCTCAGGGTGGCAGACTATGACGTGTTCGTCCTGGTCGACACATACCCCTCAGCCAGGGTCACGCACTTCGTCAAGCAGTACTGGCTCGGAGGCGGTGGCATGCTCAGCTTTGGCAGTGCAATCGGCTACCTCTTCTGGGACGGGATCATGCTCTTGGGACAGGAGGGCAACGACCGCTTTGGCGGCATCTGGAGCTACGCCACGTGGGACAAGGTGACCATAACGAACAGGACACCGGTCACAAAGGCGTATCATCCGGACGACTCCATCAAGGACTTGTGGAGCCCCGGTGTGAGCTTCACGCAGAGCACCATAGACAGCTACTACACGACCAACTACCACGGCGAGTACATGACACTGGCAATTGAGGCCGACCACAGCAGAGGGGTAATGGCAAGCATCGATGCACGCAGATATGGTGGGCGCGTCGTCCAGATACCTGGCAACTGCAGTGCAGTCCCACCTGAGATTGCGCAGATCGCGGTGGACGCGGTGTCCTGGCTGGCCCCAAGACCAAGGGGGCACATCGTCTACGACCTCACTCACGACCCACAGTTCGGAGTTGACCCATGGGACAGCGTGACCTATCCAGGTAGGTACAGTGACTTCAGGACCTTCGCGGTCAACAACTCCTTCACGTTCGACAAGCTGTACCCATCAACTGAGGGCAACCTCACTCCCGACAACCTGGCACCATTCGATATGCTCATTGTACAGGGGCCCAACTACAACTTCACAGACGCTGAGGCGGCGGCCGTTGAGGAATGGGTGGACGATGGCGGCGCGCTGCTGGTCTTTGCTGACAAGAGCGTCGGGTCAATCATCCCGAGGAATGTCCGGCTCAACCACCTCCTGTCTGGCTTTGACGTCGCGTGCAACATGAGCTCGACATCCGTGGCCGCAGTACAGTCCGGCAAACACATCGACACGCTCCCGACAGAGGGCTGCAGTGCCATCCATATGGCCTCTGGCGGGACCTTGGACGTAGAGGGCAACGCGTTCGCAATCTGGAGCGACAACGAGAAGGTAACGATAGCTGGCGAGTACCACGGACGGGGACGCCTCCTCGTTATTGCCGACTGGAACATGCTCGAGAACGACTACATCCACATGGAGGACAACGCACTGTTCGGCACGAACGCCGTCAACTGGCTTGGGGGGAGCAGAGCGAGGACACTGCTCTACGTCGACGAGCCACTGAGCCCGAACTACTCGTGGGCACCTGCGGCCAGAGCACTGAGGGACCTCGGCATCCCCTTCTATATGACTCACCATAGGTACTACCTGAACCTGTCGCTCACACTGCAGTCCTGGGACCTCCTGGTCGTCGACGACGACTGGTTCAACCTCAACAGCATCCTAGACGCAGTCCAGGACCACTTGGAGGGAGGTGGGAGGCTCGTCATGAGCTATTACTCCATGGACTCCATCCCGGACAGTCCGCTGTGGCCCTATGTCGGTGTTTCATTCAACATGCAATTGCCCAGTAGCGCCAACCTGACAGTATGGCAGTCTGACCACGAGATCTTCACAGTCCCGAACCCCTACGAGCCTGTCAACTACACACCGACGCACGACTACGGTGACGAGGGGGACATAGTGGAGGTCCTCCCGAATGCGACGGCACTTGCAGGGTACGGCGTCGAAAAGTCACAGGACATGGCCCTGATAACTCTCGGTGCCGAGGGCCGCGCACTCATGAACTGGTACCTCATCGACGAGTTCTGGGTGGACAGGGACGACTCTACCTACATGGACAACTTCGAGCTCTGGGAGAACGAACTGGCATTCATGACGCGGGCCCTGATAACGCCCGTCCCGGATGGCGTGGTGGAGGCCGGTATGGAACCGCTTGCAGTCGACTGGGATGTCAGTGCACTCACGCCGGTCTCGTACGTCGTGAGCATCAACGGCTCGACAGCAGTAACTGGCCATGGTCGTCCGGACACGGTCTCGTACATGGGCACCGCTGTGGACCCGGGGCTGTACGTGCTGAACCTGACGGTGACCGACACAGGTGGCTACACCGCGACCGACATTGTGCACATTGTGGCCCAGGACACCACGCCGCCAAACATCACAGACATGCCGGACATGAACATCACAGACCCAATGATGTCACTGTGGTGGAACTGTTCAGACCTCTATCCCAGCCACTACCGCATAACAGTCAATGGGACGCTGTTCAGAGAAGGGGTGTGGGACGGCGCAGATGTGACCGTCATGCCGGGTGACCTCGGCAACGGGGTGTTCAACGTCACTCTGACCGTCAATGACACCAGTGGGAACACTGCCTCGGACTCAGCGCTCGTCAGGATTGACCTGCCACCAACTACCACAACCACTTCTACCACTGGCACCACCGGTACCACTACCACCACCACTACCCCAACAACGACGACCCCCGCAGACCTGACACCGCTACTGTTGATAGCAGCAGTAGTGCTGGGCCTGCTGCTTGTGGCCGCCATCGTTGTCAGGAAACGGAGTCCAGAGTAGCCGGTACGGCAGACATCCTGAGCGCCTGTGCGCACAGCGGTACAGTACACAGCCTGCTACGTGCGGCAAGTGGCCAAGTAGCCCGCTGCGCGTAGCACTCTTTTTTTCAAGAGGAGTACCGCGCCATGTGGGTCTCTAGACTGACGGCACATCATGCTCCCAAGGTGCCCGCAGACGGGATGACGGGCGCAGACCTGTCAACAGCAGCTAGGTGAACTTCAGTTTCCACAACCTTACAGACTCGTACCATGCAAAGGACGCACCGACCGCACCGACTGCAATTGCTGCCACCCGGTCGAAGAGGCCTACCGGTACCATGAGGGCAAGAGCTATGAACGTGATGGTGTAGACCGTGAAGAAAACGGCGACAAAAACGTAACGCGGGAGTAGCACACCCCTGTAGGCGATGAAGTCACGCAGGATCCCGACCTTGACGACACGCTGGAGCTCGTACGTGTTGTCGGGACGCTTCGTCACGAGGCCCATGTCGACGAGACGGGAGAGATGGTGGCTTGCTACAGACGGGCTTGACATGCCAAGCTCACGCTGCACCTCACGGACACCCACCGGCTCGTTCTTGCTGAGCATGTGCCAGTATACCCTCAGAGTGTTCCCTCGCAGGTTGGTGCTGATGGTCTGGTCGTCCTCACAGGTCATTGCGATGCACACCAGTGCTGTGTCGTGTCCCACGGGTCGGCGCTGCGGGACTATGGCACTGTGGACAGCATACTAGATGAACCTACTGTTCCGTTGTACTGTTCTACTATCTGGACGCCCAGAGCACAAGACGCCGGGGGGTGTTCGAGAGGGTGGACGCGCTGTTCTAATGTGTGGGTTGATATCCCGTTGGGTGTACGGCCCACCCATGTACCTGCGAAAGATTATGGCAATCGACAGCCGCACCAGACGTCGTGTTGTTTCCAGCGGGATAATATCAGCACTCCTGGCAGCAACCCTCGTCGTGTCAATCGGCGTGTTCACAGGGAGGATTCCCCTGTTGCCAGGCACCACTCCGGGGCCACCCACACTGCAGACCGGTGGCCCACTGTTCACCATCAACCACTCGGTCACCACAGACTTTGCGGAGTACACCCC
>JALVPN010000161.1:8785-11009 GCA_027031765.1 Promethearchaeota archaeon
TCTGTGCACTTTGAGGCTGATGCACCGGACTACGAGACAAGCCCTGACCTTTCAAACATCGAGAACATTGGGCAGTTCCCGTCCCTGACAGAGGAACAGCGCCAGTACCTCGCCCAGAATGGTTTTGTCGCCGTGCCGCAGACCGTGGACCCGGGACAGGGCCCCCAGTACCGTCACATCCACGACATCCTTGAGGAAAACCATGACAATGGGATACCGAGCTTCGTCTCATCCGATGCTCTGCTCAATGCGTTCCACCGACTGTACGACCTTGCACTGAGGGAGTCCGAACAGTATACCTTCTGGGACCTCATGGGCAACCTCACACAGACAATGGTGGAGGTCTCATACCAGCAGTACCAGGCCGCTCCTGCAGGACGCTGGCGTGACGCTGCACTCCGGAATGTCATGTTCTTCACGACCGCCATGCAGCTAATGGACAACAGCACGCCCATGCATGCTGAGGTCAGAGATGCGGTCGAGCACGTTCTCTCACTGATCTATGCCCACGACTCGGTCACTGCGGACTGGTTCCAGGGCTACGAACATGACTTCACCCAATACGTCCCGCGCGGCCACTATACACGTACCGAGGTACTGAAGCGGTACTTCAGGGCCATGATGTGGTACGGCCGCGTGATGTTCCGTCTCCAGCCCACTCCGGACGACCCCACCAACGCACAAGGGAAGTATGAGACCGCACAGGCAATACTCATCTCTCTCGCCCTCCGGGAGCCCGTCCCGGGCCTTGGTAGCGGGGTCTCAGGCTACGACATCTGGGATATGGTCTACGGGCCTACGGCGTTCTTTGTGGGCGTCGCCGATGACCTCCTGCCATCAGAGTACCTCAATCTCGTGACCGAGGTGTACGGCACGGACCCGGGCCTGTCAGACCTTGACGACGAGGTGCTGCTAGACGAGTTCATCGAGAGAGCACTCACGCTCCGGCAGCCCAGGATTCTCGGCTCAGTGCTCAACGACGACTCGAACATCACACAGACGATGGGCATGCGGTTCATGGGTCAGCGGTTCATCCCGGACAGCTACGTCCTCAGCCAGCTGGTCTACGTGCATGTCGGCAATGCCACCAGTCCACGGCTAATGCCCAAGGGACTCGACGTCATGGCGGCCCTGGGCTCTGACCGGGCCTGGGAGCTGCTTCAGGACGAGCGGCAGTACCAGCACTACGAGTCCCAAATGGCGCTGATGCAGTCATACATCAGGAACCTCACCGCTGAGGACTGGACACAGAACCTCTACTGGTTGTGGCTCTACTCTCTGCTGCCACTGCTCCAGCCACACGGTGAGGGCTACCCACTGTTCATGAGGAGTCAGGCATGGACAGACAAGCAGCTTGCCACGGCCCTCGCCTCATGGACTGAGCTGCGCCACGATACTGTGCTCTACGCGAAACAGTCGTACACATGGCGCCTCGTGAGCGCACCGGAGTCGACCCGGGGCTATGTCGAGCCAGTACCGCATGTCTACGCGAGGCTTGCCAGTCTTGTCGACATGATGTACCGGGGACTGGACAGGCGAGGCCTCCTAGTACCAGAGATCCGTCAGCGCCTTGAGACCTTGAGGGTGTTCCTGAACAGCCTGACGACCATCGCGGTGAAGGAGCTCACTGGCACACCACTGAACCAGACCGAGTTCCAGACCATCGTGCACAGCGGGTCAATCCTCAAGTACCTGGTAGAGTACCCCTCCATGGACGACCCGATGTCAGCCGAGACCGACAGCAGAATGGCCCTGGTAACGGATGTCCACACAGACCCCAACACGGACCGTGTCCTCGAAGAAGGCGTGGGGGACCCACTACTGCTGTACGTCGTGTGCAAGGTACTAGCCTACGATGGCGAGCACCTCCTCCTCACCCGGGGTGGGGCCTACTCGTACTACGAGTTCACTCAGCCAACGTCCAACCGCCTTAATGACGCGGAGTGGCAGGCGATGCTCACGGCAGGCAGCACCCCACCAATGCCAGCATGGCTCTCGAGCTTCATCGCAGGCGCCGACATCGGGACGCTTGCAGTCACACCAGTGGGAATGCGCCAGTGCCTGCATGCCGGGCTCTGGAAGACCGGCACTGCCAGGTCGCGTGGTTGAAGACCTGTATCAGGGTGGTGGGCCCGTCCCGCCACCCACACCTTTTTTTCCTTGTTCACACGCCTGTCTTCCGTACTCTCGTCCAGATGGCGGCGGGTGGCGGGACGGGCCCTCC
>JALVPN010000162.1 GCA_027031765.1 Promethearchaeota archaeon
AGGCGAGGAGTCCACCCAGTCCCCGGTCGGATGTGACCATATGGTGGAGCCGGTGGCACCGTCAAGGGCGTACACACTGTGGTCGCAGCTGCCCACGACCACGTCTAGGTCGCCGTCACCGTCCACATCCCCCAGTGCCGGCGAGGAGAAGACACCGTCCCCGGTCTGGTGTGACCATATGGTGGAGCCGGGGGCG
The DNA here is from genome assembly GCA_027031765.1 of Promethearchaeota archaeon. GTDB lineage: Archaea > Asgardarchaeota > Thorarchaeia > Thorarchaeales > Thorarchaeaceae > JALVPN01. The sequence continues at coordinate 197 of JALVPN010000162.1, forward strand.
CTGGCGGTGGTGTTGTGCTTGGCAGGTGTGCGCCTCGTGGGGATGGCCCCCGTGTGGTGGTGGCATATCATGTTGGAGCTACTGCCGGCCCTAGTTGTCGTGCCTGTGGCCCAGGCTGTCGCGTACCCATGGTGTGTTGCTGCTGCGCCAGAGATGATGGCCAGTGCGAGCACGAGGGCAACAAGGGAAAAGGATGACCTGTGCACTGTTTTCCACCCAGTCCTGTCGTGTCCTGTCCGGTCGTGTTGTGTCCCGTTCCGTCCGCCAGTACTGTACTGAGCTGTCGGGTGGGGTGCCTGCATGGTATTGCTGGGGGCTGTGCGGTCATGGTGCACCGTCCCTCCGTCGTGTGCCACCGCGACTGCCACGGCCCAAGGCGGCAGTGGTCACACATGCCGACTGCTACCGTGTGGCTGCATCACGAACCTCCTGTGGCCCCCTTCCTGCGTGTGATAAAAGTATTCTTGTGGCTAGGGCCTGGTGCTGTGGGACTGTGACATGGGGGGTGGTGCATGCACTGTCGTCCGCTCCGGAAATGGTCTCTGGTGGCGAGGAGGACACACCGTTTCCGGTCCGGTGTGACCATAGGGTGGAGTTGGGAGCGCCAGCAAGGGATGTGCTGCCGGGTGAATGCGGTGCCACCATGGTCGTGCGGGACAGGTGAGGGCACTGTCATGACTTGGCGTCAATATCGCCGGTGGCGGCTCCCAGGTGCCGTATTGCTACGGCCCAATGACCGGGTACTGCTGCACCTATACAGAATACATACACGAGAGCAAGGACTCGGATGGGACACCTGTGCACTGCAACACACCCCGTCATTCCCTGTCTCACTGTGTCCACTGGTCTTGCCGGTACGGTGCATTGATCGCGCCATCTGGGCCGCCGGGACGGCGGTGGTAGACGGTGACCACCCGCCGGCGTGGTGGACGAGTGAGGACGTACCGGCCACAGGCCGCCCGTCCGGGCGTGACAGGCCGGTATGTATGGGTGCCGTTGCCGGCGTGCGATAGAAGTCTTGTCTGGGCCGGGCTTGCCTTGACTGGTCGACGTGACGGGGCGTGAGATTGGGCCGTACGCGTGTGTGGCGGCTGGCTTATTGGTGCATAGTCCTACACAGCCACAACAGACGCCCTAGCCACCATACCAGGCCTCACAGTCTGCCACCGCACGGCCGTACCCTACGGGCTTCAGGTAATACAGTCTAGCCTTTGTCGGCCTCACAGTCTGCCACGGCACGGCCGCACCTGTGCAGGCCTTCTATATCCAGCCACCAACTCGTGTCCTGTCGACAGACCTGTGCTATGATTTCACTGCCCAGCCGACCACCGTCGCTACAGTGTTGCGGTGAAACCGGTCGTGGGGCCGACGGTCACCAGAGTAGACTGGACATCCACCGTCGCTACAGTGTTGCGGTGAAACTCTGGCCCTTACGCGCAAGAAGAGAGCATCATTGTGCCACCGTCGCTACAATGTTGCGGAGAAACTGGCCACGACCAGCCACCTCAGCCTCTCACCAGGCCGACCACCGTCGCTACAATGTTGCGGAGAAACCCTACGGCGGAATACAGGCGGTAAGAGTGTGGGAAAGTCCACGGTCGCCATAATGTTGCGGAGAAACCCTAGTCGTAGAGCCGTTCTAGCAGCCGGGTCACCTCACCCTCAAGGTCTGTCAGCCCGAAGCGCCGCGCAAGGTCCTGTGCCATGAGGAGCCTGTCACGCATCGACTCCACCCGCGACCACCGCTCCTCTTCGGGTATGTCGTGTGACCCTTCGACCGTACCGGGCGCGTCCCGCACCTGCATCAGGACACCCTCAATGGCGGCCCGTGCCTCCTCAGCACTCTCGATTTCAGGCCGCAGACGCTCGCTCCTCACACGTTCCACCATCCGGCGTAGCGCCCCCAGCTGCGCCCGCGCCCGGCCAACAATATCAAGGCCGAGCTCCTGGAACAGCCGCCCCTGCCACGCCTCCAGCTCTGCCACCGTCCCCTCACGGGCCTCGACCGCGGCCTCAAGCCCCGCACCGAGGGCCCGGACACTCCTCTCGACCTCGTTGAGCGCACTCTCCAGCCGTGCAACACGCTCCTCCAGCGGTAGCCTACCACTACTGCTCTCTCCTAGGGCACGGTCCAAGGCACTCACAGCAGCCCGGACTGTTGCCATCGCCGACCGCTTCTCCTCTGCATGTTTCACGACTGCCCTGACCCGGCCACGCAGCTCCTCCCCGGTACGGGTGACCAGCCCGGCCTCCAGTGCCAGGCCACACTCCTCCGCCACCCCCTGCGCAGCAGCAAGCTCCTCGCGTATCTCTACCAAGACCCGCTCACTGCGCTGCGCTACGCTCCCGAGCGCCACCGGATCCCAGAGGCCCTCCACCTCCCGCTCCAGCGCCTCCACCCGGGAACTGGCAGCCGCAAGACGCTCCTTGACACGGTAGCGTCCGAGGACACGTTCCAGACGTGCCATCAGTGCACCGTACTCCTCCGCACCGATGACCTGCAACTGCTCACTCGCGCCCCGGAGCACCCGGAGCACCCCCTCAAGGACCGCCACGGCACCGGCATGGTCACCACTCCCCGCACACTCAGCAGCACGCTCCTCCTGTTTCGCCACCCAGTCCAGCACCTTGACAGCCTCGTCGTCCTCGGTGGTCACCCCCGGGTCGTAGCGCCAAGGCCTCGCCTGTTCGTCATGCCGGCGACGGTACACGCGGTGCACACGCACTGTGACTGCAACGACAACCACAGACCCGAGTAGCAGCTCTAGTACGTACCCGTCCACACACACAACTGGGCTCAGACCAATTGCCGTTTCCCAGCCATCAGGCACACCGTCATCGTCAGTGTCGCTGTCCTGTGGGTCACAGCCCTTCTGGTACTCACCAAGGTTCGACAGACCGTCACCGTCGGTGTCAAGGGCCGCATCATCCCCGTCTGCGGGCCGCAAGCCGTGCGCCACCTCCCAACCATCAGGCATACCGTCGTCGTCAGTGTCACTGTCCCGTGGGTTACAGCTGTTCTCGTACTCTACAAGGTTCGACAGACCGTCACCATCACCGTCGAGGGACGCATCACCGGGGTCTGTGGCATCCAGGCCATGTATCACCTCCCAGCCGTCAGGCAGCCCATCACCATCAGTGTCCGGCCTCTCACCGTCCGTCCCATACAGGGACTCAGAGTAGTCAGACAGCATGTCACCGTCGGCGTCTATGTAGTCAATACACCCCCTACGCTGGAACGACATCTCACCACCGTATCCCTGCCAGTACACCCGGCCCGCCCTCTCTGACGCCTCCAGCGCGTACACACTGTGGTCGACGCTGCCCACGACCACATCGAGGTCGCCATCACCGTCCACGTCACCCAACGCCGGCGATGACCATATCTCGCCCCCCGTCTGGTGTGACCATATGGTGGAGCCAGTGGCACCGTCAAGGGCGTACACACTGTGGTCTCCGCTGCCCACCACCACGTCGAGGTCGCCGTCACCGTCCACGTCCCCC
>JALVPN010000163.1 GCA_027031765.1 Promethearchaeota archaeon
CGGCGCCCCCAAGGACACGTACGGCAGCGATGTAGACGTTGTGGAGGAGTACTCCAGAAGGGCCGCACTCGTCGGTATGGAACTGATCCCTCAGCGCGTCCGTCACATGGGCCGCGAGGACTGCGTCAAGGTCATGGGCCGGATGTTCGACCACCTGTCAGAACGGGTCGACGTCTCGTTCGGCACAGAGGCGAAGGACATACATATCGAGGACGGCCACGTGACCGGTGTGGAGACCAATGGTGGGACACTCCTCCGTGCCAAGTACATTGTCGCTGCTCCGGGACGTGTCGGGAGCCGGTGGCTCTCCGAACAGGCCACAAGACTGGGCCTCAAGAAGGAGAACAACTACGTCGACATTGGTGTCCGGGTCGAGGTTGCAGAACCGGTCATGGCAGACATTGCGCGCGACCTCTACGAGCCCAAACTCGTCTACTACTCTCGAGAGTTCGACGACAAGGTGCGCCTCTTCTGTTTCAACCCGGGTGGTGTCGTGACCACCGAGTACTATGACGACATCCTCACAGTCAACGGCCAGTCCTTCGCCCACAAGAAGACACCGAACACCAACTTCGCCCTCCTGGTGTCCACCCGTTTCACCGCCCCCTTCAAGCGACCCATAACTTACGGCAGGTACATCGCCGGCCTTGCAAACATGTTGGGGGACGGGGTCATTGTCCAGCGTCTCGCAGACCTGCGGCGCGGCAAACGGAGTACGGCCGAACGTATTGCCCGCAGTCCCATCAAGCCCACGCTGCCCAGTGCCTGCCCTGGCGACCTGAGCTTTGCACTCCCATACAGGCACCTCCGGTCAATACTTGAGATGCTCGATGCACTTGACAAGCTATGCCCGGGAGTCGCTTCTGACGGCACCCTCCTGTACGGTGTCGAGGTCAAGTTCTACTCTTCTAGGCTCAAGACCAATAACCGTCTGGAGACCCAAGTATCCAACCTGTACGCGGCTGGCGACGGTGCCGGCATTACACGGGGCCTGATGCAGGCGTCGGTCTCCGGTGTTGTCATTGCACGTGATATCCTTGAGAAAGAGGGCATCTCTGTCCCTAGAGCCGCATAGTGCTGCGGGCACGGTACAATTGTCTAGGTCACAGGCCGCAGGCAACCCGTTTCTCGTCCGTTGACCGTAGCACGGGCCGTCCTGACACCGCCCTGACAGGTACTTGTTGACCGCACATGGCAGCAGCGGTGCTCTCTCCGGGGTCCAAATAGAATAGTATATAAGCATAAGTGCCGCGATACTAGGTGAACAAATGGTCCCTAGATGGCAAGTATAGGGACAGACTCACACAGAAGGGAACCCTCAGTGACTCAACCTGTGGGGCGGTGGACGCCGCCCCTGGTTCCCAGAAGTGGGGGTGAGCAGAACAATGTTTGATGACGACTATGTACAGAGGATATTCCGCGAGATGATGGAACGCATGTTTGGGGAGCTCGGCCCCCTTCCCAGTAGTGGCCGCGCCTACGTTGAGTTCCGGGCGATGCCTGCTGGAGGCCTGAACGATGCAAGGGGCATTGCCGGGCTGGGAACGTCCCGATACGGTCCGGTGCTGAATGTGGAGGTCATAGACCTGGATGACAGGGTACTGGTAGTAGTAGAGGGCCTTTCAGGCGTCGAGGAGCCGGTGGTAGCAGTGCGGGGCCGCGTGATGGTCGTGAAGACTCCTGATGGGGGCGAGGTCGTGCGGGTCGACTTGCCACACAGTATACAGGCGGAAGGTTCATCGGTGACGGTGCGCAACGGCGTACTCGAGGCGAGTCTTATCAAGGCTGATGATGACGGTAGTGAAGGTACCGAAGAGTGGGTTGTAGGACGCGAAGAGTAGGACAACGAATGAGAAGGACTGCTGGATGTGAGTCTATGTGCAGGAGTGATTGGTGAGGCGAGGTGATGTCAAGATGGCAGAGTCAGTGAAGCTGAAGGTCGCTGCGGCGATGCCCAAGGACCAGGGACGCGGCATTGTGCGGATGAACTCAGAGACACGGAAACAGCTAGGTGTGCGTTCCGGCGACTATGTCCTCCTCAGGGGCACGAAGGAGACTGTGGCCATCTGCTGGCCCGCCCTCAAGGAGGACGAGGTGCTGGACATGGTACGCATGGACGGGCTCCTCCGTAGCAATGCGGGTGTCCGGCTTGGTGAGGTCGTCGAGATACGCAAGGTGAACGTCCCGGAAGGGACGCGGGTGGTCCTCGCACCGAGCCAGCCAGTACGGTTCCAGCCTGGGTTCGAGGGCTACGTCAAGCAGCAGGTGATGAACAAGCCAATGACGCGTGGCGACATCCTGGTAATCGCGTCGATTGGTGCGGGACTGCAGTTCGTTGTCACATCTGTAGCACCTGGCAAACACGTGCGCGTCGGCCCACGTACTCAGGTCGAGGTACTGACAAAGCCCGCGAAGCCAGAAGAGGTGAGCGTCCCGCAGGTCACCTACGAGGACATTGGCGGTCTCGGCAAGGAGCTGCAGAAGATCCGCGAGATGATAGAGCTGCCGATGAAGTCGCCCGAGCTGTTCAAGCGCCTGGGCATAACACCACCTAAGGGCGTCCTGCTGTACGGGCCACCCGGCACTGGCAAGACGCTCATTGCAAAGGCAGTGGCGAACGAGTCGGGTGCGAACTTCAAGGTGATAAACGGCCCCGAGATAATGTCCAAGTTCTACGGGGAGTCCGAGCAGAAGCTCAGGGAAGTGTTTGAGGAGGCCGAGCGTGAAGCTCCCAGTATCATTTTCATCGACGAGCTTGACAGCATAGCGCCGAAGCGGGCTGACGTGACCGGCGAGGTGGAGCGGCGTGTGGTGGCCCAGCTGCTCGCCCTGATGGACGGCCTTGAGAGCCGTGGCCAGGTCATTGTAATTGGTGCCACGAACCGGCCCGATGACGTCGATGAGGCGCTCCGTCGTCCAGGACGGTTCGACAGGGAAATTGAAATCGGGGTGCCAGACAAGAAGGGGCGGCTTGAGATCCTCCAGATACACACCCGTTCGATGCCCCTTGAGGAAGGCCTCGACCTTGAGCGGCTGGCCGCTGTCACTCACGGCTTCGTGGGTGCAGACCTGGCAGCACTGGCCAGGGAGGCCGCAATGCACGCACTACACAGGGTACTCCCACACGTCGACCCTGAGACCGGCGATATCCCCCCGGACGTACTGAACAACCTGTACGTCACACAGGAGGACTTTGACGCTGCCCTCGCCGAGGTCTCACCATCAGCGCTCAGAGAGGTGCTGGTCGAGAAGCCGAACGTGCACTGGGATGACGTTGGTGGACTTGACAAGGTCAAGGCGCAGCTCCGGGAAGCTGTCGAGGCACCACTCAAGTTCCCCGAGGTCTTCGAGGAGATGGGGATACGGGCCCCTAAGGGCGTGCTCCTGTTCGGCCCACCGGGCACCGGTAAGACGCTCCTCGCAAAGGCCGTGGCCACCGAGAGCGAGGCCAACTTCATAGCTGTCCGTGGGCCTGAGATCTTCAACAAGTACGTCGGCGAGTCGGAACGTGCCATACGCGAGATATTCAAGAAGGCACGTCAGACCGCGCCCTGCGTGCTCTTCTTCGACGAGATCGATGCCATAATGGCGGCCCGTGGCAGGATGGACGACACTGGCGTGAGCCAGAGGATTGTCAACCAGTTCCTCGCAGAGCTCGACGGGATGCAAGCGCTCCAGGGCGTGCTCGTCATCGGTG
>JALVPN010000164.1 GCA_027031765.1 Promethearchaeota archaeon
CCGCATATACGTGGAGGTGGAGGTCGGAGTACGCCTCCTTTGCCCCCTGCAGGATGTTCCTGCAGACGTCCTCCACGAAGAGGGGGTTCTCATGCATCTTCTTTGTGATGAACATCTCGTCCTCGAGTTTGAGGAGGGAGTACGTGGGGGTCGAGAACGATGCCTCAACAATGCCAATCATAGAGCCATAGGTAGGGATCTGGTCGGACTCGCCAATGACCCTGAGTGTGCCGGTGGCGCGCTGAATGTGGGTGTACCCGTCGTTGTTGACCATACAGTGGGGGCACACAGTGTTGCCGATGACGCTCACGGAGATGTCGTGGACAACGGGGCAGCCGCGTTCCATGATGGTCCTGGCGATGACATCGCACACCTCCCACGTCCGCTTGTCAGAGACCGGCGTCCTGCTGGTGTACCCGAACTCGAACTCGAACGTGATCTCACCACGGTGAAAGGAGTGTCTGCGTTCAAGGGCCCTGAGGACAGTGGTCTGGAGCTCTTCCACGGAGTGGTAGACGCGGAACTTGTCGCTGATCACCTCGGTCATGGACTCGACGAGGCGCGACATGTGGACTCCCTTCAGGTCTGCTGGCAGGTCGACCGTTATCTCGACCCGGGGTATCAGGTGATAGCGGAGGCCACTGCGCTCGGTAATCACGAAGGTCTTGAGTCCCTTGACACCCACGCGTCGCAGGTGGATCTTGTGACGTGGTGCCTCGTTCTGCGTGTCTATGACCACTGGCAATCACTCTCCTAGAAGGGCGGTGGAAGGGCTGTAGCATGCCGTGGAGCCCACGTCCTCGGTGACACACACCGTGACTAGAGACACTCCTTCTGGCACGGACAGCCGTGTGGCGATGAACTGGGCGAGGGCCTCGGCGGTAGTGGTGGCCAGGGGCAGAACCACACAGTCATCTCGTGGGAACAGGTACCGCTTCTCGGCCACGGTGACCTCAAGGCCGGGCCCGCTGTCCCGGACATGGATGTCCGCCGACTCACCCGGGAGGAGCACCCGGTGGTCAAGGAATTGACACACCTCACGTACGCTCCGTTTCAGTGCGCGGAAGTCCACGACCATGCCATCAGCATTGGTGTCCTCGGCTGTAACTGTCACACTGACCGAGTAGTTGTGGCCGTGCAGTGGTTCGATGTGGCCCTGACTCACAACAAAGTGCGCCGCACTGAAGGAGAGCCGTGGGCCACTTACCCTGACCTCGTACACTTCTTGCACCAGCCCGGTTGAGTCGCACCGCAGTCTGCTTGTAAAACTGCCGGATGCGGGCACGTAAACACCATACGGTGACCGCACAGGGCGGTGTGGAGGCCATGCCTGGCAGTATCAGCGTCCGGTAGCTAGCTCTGCTGCGGCCCGGCCAGGCCAGCCTGTATGTGACCATGCGAGGTGCGGGAGTCACTCGCGTCTGCGTTTCTGCCGTTCGTACATCTCAATCAGCTCTGCAACGGTCGTGGCCTGTTCCGGGGCCTTGTCGTCGCGCCAGCGCCCTGTGAACCGTGGGAACCTGATTGCAAGGCCTCCCTCCTTGATACGCCCCCGGCCGGCGGGATGCACTGGGCTGATGGTGACCTCATCGCCGAGCACCTCTATCACGTGAGCGGGCTCGAACCACACGTCGGCCTCGATATCGGCCACTACCTTGGGGTGGCGTTCCTCGATGATATGGCTGTGGAGGCGCTCCTTGAACTCGCTGAGCATCTCGTCCGTGAAGCCCGTACCAATCTTGCAGACGGTGGGGAACGTGTCACTCTCGGCGTCATAGGCAGCGGCAAGGATTGCCCCGTACACCCCGGTACGCTTGCCACGGCCATGGATGGCACCAACCACAACGAGGTCCACGGAGGCCGAGAGGCCTTCACGGTAGGACGCCTTGAGCTTGATCCAGAGCCAGCTGCGGGAGCCGGCCTGGTACGTCGAGCCCTCGTGTACTGCCTTTGCGATCACACCCTCGTGACCAGAGGAGAGTGCCTCCTTGAACACCGCATCGAGGCGTGCCGGGTCGTCTACGAGCTCCGCTACCGTGAGGTGCACGCGCTCGTCAGTCTTGACAATCCGCTCCAGTACTCGCCTCCGTTCGAGCATGGGCAGTCCCATTACATCCCTGCCGTCAACAAGGAGCACATCGAAGAAGAACAGGGCCACTGGTACCTCCGCCAGTGTGTCCTCCACCCCGGTCTTCCGTCGACGCCGCATCAGCTGTTGGAACGGCCGCATCGCACCGGTCTCGGGGTCTATGGCAACACACTCACACTCCACAATGCAAGTCGTGGCCGTGATGTTCGAGCGCACGTACTCGACAACATCGGGGTACTGGTCCGTAATGCGCTCCTGTCGTCGGGAGTAGAGGACGACGCTCTTGTCGTCCTTGTGGACCTGGATGCGCTCACCATCGTACTTGTACTCCACAAGGGCCCGGCCCCCGGTCTTCTCCAGTATCTCCGCTGCACTGCTGAGCTTCTTGGCGGCCATCATCCGGATCGGGACGCCGACCTCAGCATGTATACCCGCAATACCACTGAGGCCGGCCTCAGCAAGGAGAGAGGCAACCCGGGAGAGGTCACTGCACACGTTGAAGGCGCGTTCGATCTCGTCCCGGGCCTCACGACCACCAGCAAAGGCCGTGGCAAGCGCATCGATGACAAGCATCTCACCGAGGCCGAGGCGCAGGTCGCCCGTCACTGTCCGGAGGATGTACTTGGCCTCGAGGGGGCTGGCACTGGAGAGGAGACCGACCAGGAGGGATACCTTCTCCTTGGCGCTGCCCTGACCGGTGGTCCTGGCCACGGCATCGAGCGTCTCGTATACGTGGGCTACCGTGTTCGGCTCGGCGAACAGCACAGACTGTACGCTCTCGCTCAGCAGTGCAGCCCCGGCAGCCCCGATGTCGCCCGTCTCGTGCAGGACTGTACGTACGCGCCCCTCGGGCACCGAAGCGGCTGCGGCGACCACCTGGACCGCGGTCTTCTCAGCCACCCCCAGCTCAGGCTCACCGCTCCAGTCCGGGTGGAGCTTCCCCATTGTCAGGGCCACAATCTTGCCGACCTCCTGTGGGTCTGCCGACCTGAGCACCTCTGCGAAGATGGAGACCTTGTCCAGCTGGCCGCTCGTGGCCTCTATCCTCTCGTAGGCCTTAGCGAGGTCTTCGTAGTGCAAGGTACCGTCAGCTCCAGGGCTATCAGGAGACCTGTTGTCCAATGGGCAACGTCCCGCCCTGGTCCAACGGGCAGGGGCGACCTAATAGTGTTTGTCCCTTCCGGGGGATACGTCGGCTGTCCGCCCTTGAACAACTTTTATAAACTGACCCGGAGGGGGAACGTGACCAGACAGGAACCCAGGTGATTGACCTTTGGGAAAGATAAGGCCGAGCTACATCAAGAGCGCAGCACGTGTCCTCATGCAGTACTATGCGGACGAGTTCACCACCGACTTTGAGACGAACAAGCGGCTTGTCGAGCAGTATACTGATGTGAAGAGCAAGAAGGTCAGGAACCGGATTGCAGGGTACCTGGTGCGCATGGTCAGGACGCGGATCGCACGGGAGGCTGCCGAGGCCGAGGACGTTGGCGAGCCTGTGAACCCGAGGGACACGGAGTCCATGTAGTGGACTGTGGACACTTGCAGTGGCACCTAGTGGGAGCGGGCATTGACGCGGGGCGCCTGACGTGGTGGCAGGCAGAGCAGGCCCTAGTGTGATAGGGAAAGCACCGGTCGGACTTGATGGTAATGGACGACTGGACGAACCGGGTCTACCTTGCTGACTGCCTGGACGTACTGCCCCAGCTCCGGGAGGAGATGGAGGGGCAGGTGCGACTCATTTACATAGACCCGCCCTACTATTCTGGGACACGTTACAGTCTCAGAGAGAGGGGCTGTGATACAGGGAGGCGTGCGGCCACGGTCACAGAGACCCCCACCTATGTTGACAGGTGGCACGGCGGCATTGACCAGTACCTTGAGTTCATGCGCAGCCGCCTGTCAGCGATGCGGCCACTGCTGAGGGAGGACGGGAGCATCTGGGTGCACCTTGACTGGCACGTATCACACTATGTCAAGGTGCTCATGGACGAGGTGTTCGGGTACCAGAACTTCGTGAACGAGATCATCTGGAGGCGCACGAACAGTCCGAAGCCCCAGAGCCGCGGGTTTGGCAGCCAGCACGATGTCATCCTGCTATATGCGCAGGACGCCCGTTCCTTCAGGACGAAGACCGTCTACAGGGCACACGACGAGAGGTCACTGCGTCCATATTCTTACAGTGATGAGCGTGGCCGCTTCAGACTGGTCGAGGTCGAGGCACAGGGCATCCAGCGCGGAGCACGACGACGACGCTTCGAGTGGCGTGGCAGGGTGGCACCATACTTGTACAGCCGAGAGCAGCTGGATGAGTGGTGGGAGCAGGGGCTCATCTACACCACGAGGACGGGACGCTACTGCAAGAAGCAGTACCTTGAGGACATACCTGGAGTCCCGGTCTCAGACCTCTGGCTCGACATTGCCCCAGTACAGGGGAGCTCAAAGGAGTACACGGGGTTCCTCACCCAGAAGCCAGAGGCGCTACTACGACGCATCATTGAGTGTGCAAGTGATGAGGACGATATCGTGGCCGACTTCTTCGTCGGGGCAGGTACCACAGCAGTGGCAGCCCAGGCCCTGCGGAGACGGTGGGTGGTGTGTGATAGCTCGGAGGTAGCCGTCAGGGTCACACTTGAGAGGCTGGCAGACCTGTGTGGAGGGGACGGCCCACCACAGTACAGACTCGTGCGTCTGGAAGAGACACCGGTCAGACATGACTGGGCGTCTGGACGGGGGCAAGTGGACTCTCCGTAAGGAGTCAGTGACGCGACGGGGACGTACGACTAGCCCGCCACATCGTACGACCAGTTGGCTACAGTGCGGCAGCGCAATTCGGCAGGGCCCCGTCATCCTGAACCCCTCTTGTTGGACTCGCCAGACCCGACAGGTGGCACCACAGCACGCCCCCTCACTGGCGGATTGACGGGCCCTCACTCTCAGCGCGCCCGGTGCTCCTAGGTCTTGAGTGTGGCGAGAGGGGACTCGGCATACATGACCCCCCGCAGGGCAACATATGTATAACGGGCTGCCAGAGTCCTACAGCAGCGCCGGCAGGAGATAGTCAATGGGGCACACCGGGTCAAGCCGCTGTCATCAGGTGTGGGCGATGGAGTCCTGGGACCAGGAGGTACAGGACAAGAGGACTGGCACGTTCTACACACCATACTGGCTGGCATCATCAATTGTGGACAGCGCCCTCTCCGCGTGGCTCGCCTCTCGTCTGGGACGGGGGCTGCCACCAGAGGGTGGTAGTGTCGTCGACTGGGTCGGCACCCACGACCGACAGGATGCACTCCAAGAGCTGCGTTCCGTGCGCGTCCTGGATCCCGCAGTCGGGCACGGTGTCTTCCTAGTGGCTGCTGCACAGTGGCTCCTTGAGACCAGGGCTGCGCTTGGCGAGCCACGACCGGGCAGTCAGGTGCGGCGCGAGATAGTAGATAGAGCACTGTACGGGGTCGATGTCCGCGCAGAAGCGGTGGAGATGTGCAGGAGGGTGCTCATGGAGTGGGCCTCCCTCCGGTCGGCTGACAGCGTGCCCCGGCTGGATGGACACATACGTCATGGCAACAGCCTTGTGGGCTGTATCAGGCCCCCCGACGACTGGGACGGCACAGTTGACGGGCTCAACAGGCACATTGTGCATCGACTTGGTAAGCGTTCTGGTCTGGAAATCGGGGATGTCGTGCAGACCAGACCGTTCCACTGGTGCGTCGAGTTCGACACAGTGGTCCAGGAGGGGGGTTTCGACGTCATCGTGGGGAACCCACCGTATGGCAACATCCTGACAACAACGGAGCGGAGGCTGGTGGCCACCACCCGGCAGTATGATGTTAGCAGTGGTCGTGGCGGGACCTGGAGCGCGTCCGCACTGTTCATAGCACGGGCACTGGAGCTGGTGAGGTACGGGGGACAGGTGGCGCTGCTCGTGCCCAACAGCATTATCCGGGTGGGACAGTTCCAGCGGACGCGGCAGCTGCTACTTGACAGTGCGGAGCTGTGGAAGATAGTGGACGAGGGCAGCCCCTTTGAAGACGTGACGTTGGAGATGGTGAGCATCTTTTGCGCGGCCGGCCGGGGTCGGGACGGGCACAGCGGGCAGTACGTAAGGGTGGCCTCACGACGACCAGACCTGCCCATGACGAACACGGTGCCACTCAGTGCGATGCGCGGTTCACGGCTGTTCCCGATCTACTATGACAGTGTGTTCCAACAGGTCTTGGAGCGGGGACGACGGGGCCTCCTGTCTGCGACCCGGGGGCGTGATGTCCCTGCAAAACACGTCAGCCGTGAGAGGACGGACACCCACAGCACACCATATGCGACCAGTGGGCGGAGTGTGAAACGGTACAGGTTTGACAGGCGATACCTCCGTTATGTTGACGACTGGCCCCTCCAGGACCCTGCACTCAGGTACTGGTACGAACAAGAGGCCCTTGTGGCGACCAAGAACTACCCCTACCCGCGCTGTGTCATGAAGCCAAAGGGGATGCTGTACGGCGGCGGCACGGTGCGGGTCATCATCCGTGACAGCCTCAAGGCCGAAGCCGTCGGCCTGGTGCTCAACTCACGGATGGTCAGGTTCATGTGCACGCGGTACCTGACCAACTACTCACGTCTGACCACTTGCCTGAACACAGGCATCATGGAAGAAATCCCCCTCGTGATGCCTGCCGAGACCGACCACATGGTGACACTGTTCCGCGTCCTACAGGAGGCCCACGAGAGGACACCGGCCGATGGACAGCCGCACGGAGGAGTCATTGACCTGCTGGAACGCACCGTCAACGGCATGGTCTATGGGATGTACCTCGTGCCGGACGAGTGTGCGGACGAGTACGTCAGGGATGCCATGAAGGGGCTGCACCCCGGGACACCGGCAGAGGTGGTGGCAGCAGCACTCGACACACGTGAGGTCATGGGGGCAGTACAGAGGGTCATGTCAGCCCCGGTGGTGCGCTCAGTCGAGGCCTCACCGAGGATGTAGCGTAGTCCCCCGCGGTGTCTGGGCCCGGGACGCAGTATGGCGTCTGTGTCACCGGGCCGGGACCCCACCGCCGACTGCGACGACCTGCTGCGCTGCGTCACAAGTAGCACGGGAATGGCCATGGCCACTACAATGCCACACAGTACGATGAGCCCCTCCTGTCCGTCGGTGGGGCTGAGACCGTTGACCACCTCCCGACCATCAGGGATGCCGTCATCATTGCTGTCCGGACAGCTTGAGTCGGTACCACACAGCCTCTCAGAGTACTGGGACAGCATATCATGGTCGGGGTCAATGGAGGCGACTTGCGCCGGGTCTCGGGACTTGTGGTCACCACCCAGCCCCTGTCAGAGTACACGGCCCGGACTGGTCGACACCTCAAGTGCGTGGACGGCATGGTCGCATCTGCCAGTCACCAGGTGGGCGCGCCGGGTCTGCGGGCCAGTGCCGAGTATCACCCGTGCTGGGCCCAGCTAGGCAGAGGCATACGCAAGACGAGGAGGACAGGAGGTCTCTCGGCCCGCACATCACGTCAGGTCTCGGGGGCGCGGTTGAAACGGATGCCGGTGGTGTGTGGTAGAAGGAGGGGCCTGAAACTGGTGTTGCACGGGTGCCGGTGCGAGGGGCGTACAGGAGTGGGCCCCCATCCATCCCATACCGGCCCCGAGGCAAGGGAGGCCCACACGTCAGGAGACCAGCTGTCGAGAGCCGGACGCTTAAATACGACCGAGGGGAAGCGGTGGCATGAACAAGGATGAGCGACGAGGAGTCAGACGGGGCCGGGCCGGCCCCCAAGGAGATGGCCGAAGAGATAGTCGCGGCAGTGGAGGATGTGGCGGAGGAGGGGGCTGAAGAGGACGGCCTGACACGCCGGGAGCGAGCGATTGAACGAAGACACGAGAGTGAACGGGTCCGGCGGGCCCGCGAGCTACGGAAGAAGCTGCGCAAGAGAGAGCTGGGACTGTTGCACTACCGTTGGCCTGCGGCAGTCCTCTTCCTGGCGGGTGTGCTGTCTGTCTGGACGGAGTACCTGCCGGTCATGGTACATCCGGAGGGGATAGGTTTTGACTCCTTTGCGAGCGCGTTTGCAGAGTACCCGAATGTGTTCTTCCTGTTCCCACTCATTGCTGGGGTCATGCTCATTGTGATTGCGTTCTTTGCATACTCAGACCCGAGGGCAACGTTCGCATCAATCATCCCAGCCATGATTGCGGTGATGGCCGGCGCGAATGTCTACTTCCTAGTATCAGTGGGGCTGTACGCCAACCCGGACGTGGGGGCAACCGACCTATATGCTACAGGCACTCCGCTCTCGATGATGATGGTGGGCCTGCTGAGTGTCCTTGCGGTCGTCCTGCGCGAGAAGGAGTGAACCGTGGGCGCTCACATGTCGAAGTAGCGGTCGAGGACACCCTGGGCCTCCAGCTCCTCCATCCAGTCGATACGTGTGGAAACACCGTCACAGTCACTGAGCTCAAGTATCCGCTGCAGGACCTCATCGGGAGTGAGGTCAGTGGCGTCCACTTCCACGACAAGCGACTCACCAAATGCATCAATGGCATCCATCTGGCACATCCCGATGACTTCGGCCTGGACGTTCTCGGCGACCTTGTTTTCAGAGTACCCGCGTGCCCGGAGTCGGGCCCTGAGGGTCTCCGGGTACACCCTGAGGACGAACACCTTCTTGACGTGCTCACGTGGCACGAGGTCAACATAGTGGCCCTCAATCACGAGCGGGTGATCCACCGGACGCGACTCGGCAAGGTCGAGGATGGCGTCAACAACACAGTCCTCATCAATCACGTCCGTATCGCGCTCGGCGTCGTGGGACGATATGCAGCCGGAAGAGACTACTAGGTCTCCAAGTGAGATACACTCCACGCCGAGGCGCGAGGCGAGCAGTCGTGCCACTGTGCTCTTGCCCGTCCCCGGGGTGCCACTTACCAGGATTGCGCGCATACCGGGTGTGCCATATGCTAGTGCTGATAAACAATCCCGTACAGACATGTCCCTGTCGGTCTGACCGGCCCGTCCCGGTCAGAATAGACCTATAAGACTCGAAGGACAGAAGCTTGTCACGGAGCACAACTATGATGTCGGCAGACCTCGGAGTACCGCCCCGCATGGTCGCGGTCATGGCACTGGTACTGCTCGTGGTAGCAGGCATGATATGGGGGACGGCCCCGGCGGTGGCATCAGTCGTAGTGTCCATTGCGCTGGGGTGCCTGCTGTGGGCGTTCATGGTACGTACTAGGCGGGGGGGCAGGGTCAGTGCGTACACTGTTGACAGGTCGGCACACAGTGGCGGCGACGACCCGCGCCACATCAGAATGCCCCTCCCCAAGCCGCGGGCGTTGCGACCGGGTGAGTTCGACGACCTTGTCTATAGAATCCAGAGGCTGGAGGAGGAGGACGACGAGGAATACGAGGAGTATGAGGAGGAGGACGATGAGGAATACGACGACATAAACTCCCTCATTGACACCGAGAGAGACCACATAGTAATCGGTATTGGGAGCGACCTGGTTGCTGACGAGATCCCCCTTGAAGTAATAGAGGGCATCACAGACACTGTAGTGACGAAGTTGCACAGCGCAGGGGTCAGCAACCTCTCCGACATGACATGTCTTGGAGCTGCCGACATAGCGTCGGTCTGTGATGTAGGGGTCGAGACTGCGGCCGAGTGGCTGGCAGATGCCATGTGCATAGTGGTGGGGGCTGGAGTGGACGGTGTGCACGAGCTCGCAGACTGGCGTGCCGATGAGCTCCTCGAAGTCATAAGGGACGCAGTCCACGACGGCACAGTCCACCTGCCGGACGGCTACCAGGTCACGGAGGCAAAGGTAGTACACTGGATCTCGGCGGCCCGGGAGTACCTGTCATAGTGTCACCCTCTGCGATTGTCTGCATAACTGATAAAAGTGCCACACCGGGAGGAACGGCACCAGATAGGCCCGGAGGAAAGCCATGTTGGCCGCTGAGTGGAAAATCAGGGAGTTCGAAGAGAGCGACCTCCCTGCGGTCATGGAACTCAACAGGACATGTCTGCCGGAGAACTATCCTGACAACTTCTTCATGGGCATCCACTATCACGCACCCAAGTCGTTCCTCGTGGCCGACACAGGCGGTTCTGTCATCGGGTACATCATGTGCAGGATTGAGCGCGGTATATCGAGCTTCGGCCACAGACCCGTAAAGAAGGGCCACATAGTGTCCGTAGCGGTCAGAAAGGACATGCGGCGTCGTGGGGTTGGCTCTGCACTCATCACAGCAGCGATGCGTGCGATGAACGACTACGGGGCGTCAGAGTACTTCCTTGAGGTGCGTCGTAGCAACGAGGACGCAATCTCAGTATACGAGAGACTCGGGTTCCGCATGGTGCGGGTCTTGAAAGCATACTACCGTGACGGTGAGGACGCATTCCTGATGGTGCGTCAACGTATTGAATAGGGCGGTACACAGTTGACACCAGACATGCAGGTCCACCTCGTCCCGGCCTGTGCGCCATGCATGGTACACAGCGTGGTCGAGCTTGTCGCACGGCTCGATATCGGGCAACAGGAACGCGTGGAGCTCCTGCGCCTCGCCTATGACACGCTGGCCAAGGGGTTCGCAGAGCGACTCACCCCGGTCGAAGTGTCCATTGAGATGTACCAGCAGGTATACCGGGCAGCCGGTGTGTACGACCCGTATGCAGAGATAAAACGGGCGAGCATAAGGGCGGCCGAGTCTGCACTGCCAGAAGTGGAACGCGTGGTGGGGGCACTGGATGGTCATGCACGGCTGCGTGCGGCCCTCGCGTCCGCAGTGGCCGGCAACGTGATCGACTTCAATACCAGCGGCCACCGGCCGGACCTCGGGGCACTGGTCAGTGTGTTCAG